>JBAIYS010000007.1 GCA_036763105.1 Peptococcaceae bacterium 1198_IL3148
ATAAGGTTTTCTATCCATAATTATACAATGTTGAAAAATATACCCATAATGCTTGTTTTTGAAAATGTGTAATTCTAAGAAATACAGAGATATTTTAAGAAAACGTTAGATTATAGAGGGAGGTTTACAAAATGAATTTTCAGCAAATTATTTTAGCGTTAAATAAATTTTGGTCTGAACAGAACTGTATTATTCAACAACCCTATGACATTGAAAAGGGTGCTGGCACCATGAACCCAGCAACCTTCCTCCGGGCGCTAGGTCCTGAGCCTTGGCGGGTGGCCTATGTGGAACCTTCCCGTCGGCCCACCGATGGCCGCTACGGGGAGAACCCCAACCGGTTGCAACACTACTTCCAGTATCAAGTGATTTTAAAACCATCACCGGATGATGTTATTGAAGTGTATTTAGATAGTCTTAGAGCCATTGGCATTGACCCGGAACAGCACGATATTCGTTTTGTGGAAGACAACTGGGAGTCTCCCACTTTGGGAGCCTGGGGCCTTGGTTGGGAAGTGTGGTTGGATGGTATGGAGATTACCCAGTTTACCTACTTCCAGCAATGCGGTGGCATTGACTGCAAACCGGTATCCGCAGAGATCACCTATGGCTTGGAGCGGCTAGCCACCTTTATTCAAGGGGTGGACAGTGTTTATGACATTGAATGGGTAGATGGCATTAAATATGGTGACGTTTATCATCAAAACGAAGTGGAACAGTCTGCTTACAACTTTGAAGTGGCTGATACCGATATGCTGTTCAAAATGTTTGATATGTTTGAGGCCGAAGCCATTCGGGTGGCCGAAAGGGAACTGGTGCTACCGGCCTATGATTACGTACTTAAATGTTCCCACACCTTTAACCTGTTGGATGCCAGGGGGGCCATTAGCGTCAGCGAGCGCACCGCCTATATTGGTCGGGTGAGACACTTGGCTCGACTTTGTGCCCAAGGTTATGTGCAGCAGCGTGAAAAATTAGGCTACCCACTGCTGAAAAAGGAGGCAAAATAACATGGCCAAGGACTTCTTATTGGAAATCGGTATTGAAGAAATTCCTGCTCGGTTTATTGAACCGGCGTTAAAGCAATTAAAGGAATTGACAACTAAGCAATTAAGCGAGCTGCGGATTGATTTTGACGAGATCAACACCTACGCCACCCCCCGTCGGCTGGTGCTGTATATTAAAGAACTGGCAGAACAACAGCAATCATTGACTAAAGAAGTTAAAGGCCCTGCTAAAAAGGCGGCCTTTGATGCCGACGGCAATCCCACTAAAGCCATTCTAGGTTTCACCAAAGGCCAGGGTGTTGCTGTTAAAGATTTGGAGGTACGCCTGTTAAACAACGTGGAGTATATGTATGCCATTAAAAAAGAAGAAGGACAGTCCACTGCCAAGGTGTTGACGGAAATTGCTCCTCAAATTATCTCTCAATTACACTTCCCCAAACCAATGCGTTGGGGAGACTTAGACTACCGCTTTGCCCGTCCCATCCGTTGGATTGTGGCTTTGTTCGGCAGTAAGATTGTACCCTTTGTGTTGGCAGATAAAGCCAGTGGCCGCTTCACTTACGGTCATCGTTTCTTAAGTGACGGGGCGTTGAAGGTAGAAACCGCCGCGGACTATTTTGAGGTACTAAAGAAAGGATATGTGATTTTAGATAGCCACCAGCGTCGGGAAATTATTTGGCAACAGGTGCAGCAGTTGGCCGCCGGTGTGGGTGGTAAAGTGGAGCCAGATGAAGACCTGTTGCAAGAGATTAGCAATATTGTAGAATATCCCACTGCCTTAATGGGAAGTTTTAAAGAGGATTACCTAAGGTTGCCAGATGAGGTGATTATCACCCCCATGCGGGAACACCAGCGTTACTTCCCGGTGCAGGATGCCAATGGCAAACTGTTGCCTAAGTTTATTGCCGTCCGCAACGGCACTGACAAGTACTTAGATATTGTAACCGCTGGCAATGAAAAGGTATTGACGGCGCGGTTGGCAGATGCTCAGTTTTTCTACCAAGAAGACTTAAAAACCCCGCTGGCCGATAAAGTTGACGGCCTTAAAAAGGTAGTCTGGTTAGAAGGCCTGGGCACCGTTTATGCCAAGGTGGAGCGCATTGCTAAACTGGCGGCAAACTTTGCTGACGCCCTAAAGGCTAACGATCAGCAAAAACAACAGGTGGCTCGGGGGGCGCTGCTGGCCAAAGCCGATCTAGAAACCAACATGGTTTATGAATTTCCCGAGTTGCAGGGGATTATCGGCCGGGAATATGCACTGCGCAATGGTGAAGACGGGGCAGTGGCAGAGGCTATTTATGAGCACTATTTGCCTCGGTTTGCCGGCGACGAGTTGCCTGCCAGCTTGCCTGGTCAAGTGCTGAGCTTGGCAGATAAAATGGATAGCATTGTCGGATGTTTTGCCATCGGCATTCAGCCCACCGGCTCCCAAGACCCCTATGCTTTACGTCGCCAAGCATTGGCCATTGCTCATATTATTTTTGCTGCCGGTCTGCCGTTGTCACTTAAAGATATGGTTGTCAGTGCGTATAACGGTTATCAAAACAACGTAGAATTAAAACTAAGTTTAGAGCAAGTAACGGAAGAAATATTAGAATTCTTTAAGCAGCGGATTAAGGGTATTTTTACCGACGAAGGCCTTTCTTACGATACCATCGATGCAGTGCTGGAAGCGGGCTTTGACAACTTGGCTGATGCGTGGCAGCGGGGGCAGGCGCTAACGGAGTTTCGGCAACAGGCGGCCTTTAACGATCTGTTAACTGCCTTTAACCGGGCAAACAATTTAGCCAAGAAATCGGCAAGCACTGTCATTAATGAAACATTATTGCAACAGGAGGCCGAAAAGGAACTATATCAAAAGTATGTCACATTTAATAATGTGATGGATCAATATTTAGCAGTTAAAGACTATCAAGCTGCCCTCAATGAGATAGCAGAGTTATTGACGCCAATCAATAACTTTTTTGAGCAAATCATGGTGATGGTGGATGACGAAGCGTTGCGCAACAACCGGTTGGCGCTACTTTACAACCTGGCCAATCGTATGAAGGCGGTGGCGGACTTCTCGAAAATTGTAGCTTAATAAAAAAATAATGCACATAAATAATAAAAATTTTAGTAAAAAGGAGGGATTTTTTAACCGATATCTAATATAATTAGTATGTCACAATTAATAAAGGGGTGATGGGATGGAGCTTACCCACCGCCAGGAAAAAATATTAGAAATTGTTAAAGCAGAGGGTCCGATAACCGGAGAGAATATTGCAGAAAAGCTGAGTTTGACTAGGGCTACGTTAAGGCCTGATTTAGCAATCTTGACTATGTCAGGCCTGTTGGAAGCTCGTCCCCGGGTAGGATATTTCTACAGTGGCAAATCACCGGAACGGATGGTTGCTGAAAAATTAAAGAGAATTTCAGTTGGGGATACCAAATCAGTGCCCATCGTTGTTAATGAAAATTGTTCGGTTTATGATGCCATTGTCACGATGTTTATTGAAGACGTGGGCACGTTAATCATTGTCGGTGACAACGGAAAATTAGAAGGAGTTGTGTCCCGAAAGGATTTTCTAAAAACCACCATTGGCGGTCAAGATATACACAAATTACCAGTGGGGGTAGTGATGACCCGAATGCCCAATGTGGTGGTGGCCCAACCAGAAGATTCGGTATGGTTGGCAGCCCGGCGTTTGTTGACCCATGAAGTGGACTGCTTGCCAGTGGTCCGTCCGATGTCTGAAAATGCCGATGATGGTTATGAAGTGGTTGGGCGTTTTACCAAAACCAATATTGCTCAACTGTTTGTAGAACTGGTGGAAGAATAGAGTTTAGGGGGCGTTTGCTATTAGCCAAATAGTGGATGCAAAGCCAAAGGTTTATGTGGTGTCAGATTCTGTTGGCGACACTGCAGAATTGGTGGTCAAGGCAGCAGAAAGCCAATTTAACCACGATGTTGTAGAAATCATTCGGGTACCCTATGTAAAATCTACCCGTGATATCTTTGATGTTTTAAAGGATGCATCGGTCAATAATTCAGTAATTGCTTATACCTTGGTACTGCCGGAACTAAGGGATTTACTGGTGGCCGAAGCTGACCGACTGAATATTCCAGTGGTGGATATTATGGGACCAATTATGAATGCCATTTCACTCATCACCAATCGGGCACCTAGACATGAGCCTGGTTTGGTGAGAAGGTTGGATGAAGAATACTTTAGAAAAGTGGAAGCCATAGAATTTGCTGTTAAATATGATGATGGTAAAGATCCCCGGGGCATCACCAAGTCAGACTTGGTGATACTGGGAGTGTCCCGCACATCTAAAACACCACTGTGTATGTATTTAGCCCATAAGCGTATTAAAGCAGCCAATGTACCGTTAGTACCAGAGGTATCGCCACCGGATGAAATATTCCAACTGCCACCCGGCAAGGTTATTGGTTTAACCATCCGTCCGCAACAGTTGAATGTAATTAGGCAGGAAAGATTGCGCACGCTGGGTTTAACATCCCATGCCGATTACGCCAGCATGGAACGGATATTAAAAGAGTTGGAATATTCAGAGGAAATTATGAAAAAAGTTGGTTGCACCGTCATTGATGTAACCAATAAAGCGGTGGAGGAAACGGCCAGTAAAGTGCTGGAATACTTCTATCGCAATAACAGACAAAGGCGTTAACAGTATTACCAAATTTATTCCAGGGAGGAATTTGTTGAGCTATGTCAACTGCTAAGTATGTTTATTTTTTTAATGAGGGACGAGCAGATATGAAATCATTGCTCGGTGGTAAAGGCGCCAACCTGGCAGAAATGACCAATATTGGTTTGCCGGTCCCCCCAGGGTTTATTATTTCCACCGAGGCCTGTATTGATTTTTACAATGCCGGTCAACAGTTCCCAGCCGGTATGGAAGAGCAAGTGCTGGCCCAGGTAAAACACTTGGAAGAAGTCACTGGTAAAAAGTTTGGCTCTAAAGAGAATCCACTTTTAGTATCTGTTCGCTCCGGTGCAGTTATTTCGATGCCCGGTATGATGGACACTGTCTTAAACCTAGGTTTAAATGATGAAACAGTGGCAGGACTGGCTGCCAATACCAATAACCCTCGCTTTGCTTACGACTGTTATCGTCGTTTCATTCAAATGTTTGGTGACGTAGTTTTAGGTATTGAGCACCATAAGTTTGAATCAGTACTGGATAAAAAGAAGTTTGAGAAAAATGTTAGCTTTGACAATCAACTAACTGCAGAGGACTGGCAAGATGTAATTGAGCAGTTCAAAGATATCGTGGAAAGGGAGTATGGCAAACCGTTCCCACAGGATCCTTCCGAGCAATTATTTAATGCTATCTATGCTGTGTTTAACTCTTGGAATACTGAACGGGCTGTGGTGTACCGAAAAGTACACAAAATTCCCGATGACTTGGGAACAGCCGTTAACATCGTCACCATGGTATTTGGAAATATGGGTGATGATTCCGGTACTGGTGTGGCCTTTACCCGTAACCCATCCACCGGAGAAAAGAAACTATATGGTGAATACTTAATTAACGCCCAAGGCGAAGATGTGGTGGCCGGTATTCGCACCCCACAACCAATTTCTAAGCTGGAAGAGGAAATGCCAGCGGTATATCAACAGTTTGTAGATACTTATCAACTGTTAGAAAAACACTATCGTGATATGCAAGATATTGAGTTTACCATTGAACGGGGTAAACTTTGGATATTACAAACCCGTAACGGTAAACGCACCGCCCAAGCTGCCATTAAGATTGCTGTAGACATGGTGTCAGAGGGTTTAATTACCAAAGAAGAAGCCATCACACGGGTAGACCCCAACCAGTTGAACCAACTGTTGCACCGCCGTATTGATCCAGATGCCAAACTGGAGGTGGTTGCCAAAGGTTTACCGGCATCCCCTGGCTCAGCTTGCGGTGCAGTGGTTTTTGACGCCGATGAAGCTGAAAAGCTAGCTGGTGAAGGTGAAAAGGTAGTGCTGGTGCGCATGGAAACCACACCTGATGATATTCATGGCATTGTGGTTGCTCAAGGGGTATTAACCTCCCGGGGCGGAATGACCAGTCATGCTGCGGTGGTAGCCCGGGGCATGGGTAAACCGTGTGTTTGCGGTTGCGAAGCGTTGAAACTGGATTATGCCAACAACACCTTTACAGTTGGCGAGTTAGTGGTTAAAAAGGGAGATGTAATCTCGATAGACGGCAGCAGCGGTCAAGTGATGTTGGGCGAAGTGCCAATGATTGACCCAGAGCTGTCCGATGAGTTCCAAGCATTGTTAGATTGGGCTGACGAAATCCGTAAATTGGAAGTAAGAGCTAACGCTGATAACCCAGCAGATGCTGCTAAAGCCAGAGAATTTGGTGCCCAAGGTATTGGTTTAACCCGTACCGAGCACATGTTTATGGCCCAAGATCGTCTGCCAATTGTACAAAAAATGATTTTAGCCCATGACTTTGAAGGTAGGAAGGAAGCATTGGCTGAGCTACTGCCAATGCAACAAGATGACTTCTACGGCATTTTAAAAGCCATGGATGGACTGCCGGTATGTATCCGCTTGCTGGACCCACCGTTGCATGAGTTCTTGCCAGATGCTGAAGAATTGGCGGTAGAAATTGCCACCATGAAGTTAACTAACGCCACTGCCGCAGACATCAAGAAGAAGGAAGACCTGCTGCGTCAAGTGCGGTCATTGTCCGAGTTTAACCCAATGCTGGGACATCGTGGTTGCCGCTTAGGTATCACCTTCCCAGAAATCTATGCTATGCAGGCCAGAGCAATCTTCCAAGCCACTGCCCAATTGGTAAAAGAAGGCGTTGACGTAAAACCAGAGGTAGAAATTCCACTGGTTATTGAAGAAAAAGAGCTGGGCTTCTTAAAAGATGTAGTGGTTGACATGGCTAATAAAGTGAAAGAAGAAACTGGAGTTGATTTCCATTACCAGGTGGGTACCATGATTGAGATGCCAAGGGCAGCGCTGACGGCAGATGAAATTGCCGAGCATGCAGAGTTTTTCTCCTTTGGTACCAACGACTTGACCCAAACCACTCTAGGCTTTTCCAGGGACGATGCCGAAGGCAAGTTTTTACCTCATTACATTGAGCGGAAGATTTTAGCCGACAACCCATTTGCAGTGCTGGACCGCAAAGGGGTTGGTAAACTAATGAAAACAGCTGTGGAACTAGGCCGTAAAGTGCGCCCAGACCTGTTAATCGGTATCTGCGGTGAACACGGCGGCGAACCAAGCTCAGTGGAATTCTGCCACATGATTGGCTTAGACTACGTCAGCTGTTCACCATACCGGGTGCCAATTGCCCGCTTGGCCGCAGCCCAGGCCGCTGTAAAACACTAAAGGCTAATTGAAAGGCGGCTCAATAGAGGTTGGTCAGAGGTAAAAAGCCCTTGTGTATCAAAGATTTGAGGGCATAAATATAAAATAAAGTAAGGGTATTATCTTTTGATATTTTTGAGGGATAATACCCTTTTTTATTTGGTCATTTGCATTTTGTAACAAAAACGGGCTATTATGGAACAATTTAAAGTTCTATTATGATGTCTTAGGGTTAGAAATAATTGCAGATTTCGGAGCAAATGTGACATTAAGCGTAAGCGTGGTATTAAAAAGGATAGATACATGGAAGGATTTTATTAGAACTGATAAAATCTTCTTTCAAAATAATGCTCGTGAGCTGTATTTTGAAGGAGAGGACATGGGTACTTTTGCAAAAAAGCTGTTCCTTCCTGTCTAAAGTGCCGTTCCCTTGCTTGGTACAAACAACCGGGACATGTCAGCACCCTCCAATTCAAGCAATTTTACTTTTGTATGAACGCCCGCGGCATACCCTGTCAAGCTGCCATTTGAGCCTACAACCCGGTGACAAGGGATAATGATAGATATGGGATTATGCCCAACTGCCCCGCCTACCGCTTGACTTGACATGCTTTCCTTGTTCATCTTCGCCGCCATTTTTTTTGCAATGTCGCCATAAGTGATAACCTTGCCATATGGTATTTCACATAAAATATTCCATACTCCTTGACGAAACTTGCCGCCAACGGGAGCTAACGGCAATTCTGAAATGTCGGGCTTTTCACCCGCAAAGTATCTGTCCAACCATTTTTTAGTGGTGTCGAATATCGGCATGTCGTTGCTTTCTATCATATCTTCCAGTATAGTATCCCCGTGATACTTTTGTCCCTCAATCCATAAGCCAACAAGACTACTTCCGTCACACGCAAGTGTAATTATTCCTAAGGATGACGGATATGTTGCTCTATAATACATTTTATACCTCCTATAGTGTGTTCCAAAGGTTAACGGTGGCATAACTGCGCCACGGTCGCCATGCTGCTGCCATTTTCAATAATTCCTTTGCTGTGTAGGGCTGTAATGCCTTTTTTAAGCCCGCATCTGTTTCAAGGAAAGCGTCAGGCTATTCCATAGTACGCATAGCAATATATTGTGATGTCCAGCTTCCAATACCTCGAATAGCCATCAACTTTTCCCATCAAAGCGAGCGTCTTTCGCTTTAAATGCTGCATATAGACCGCTATCGTTATCTATCATTATTTTTCGCCTCCTTGCTTGCAGTCGATTTAATTATATCGCGTTTAACATAAATATCTCGCTATTTTCGGACATGTTTTTTATATAAGCAATTTCTGAAACAATCGTCTATACGATTTTGTGCAGTTAGTCAAAACAGTCATACAACTTTTGAATTACAAGAAGTGTTCCATAATAGCAAAAATGTATTATCAACTGCATTCTGAACACGCAATAGTAAAAACGGTGATTGGTCTATTTTGATAGCTGGGCTCAGGCCTCTGTTAACAACAAAGACCAATCAAAGTAATAATTTAATAAGTATAAAAACAGGGTATACACTTAATTTTTAAGGGGGTTACCCTGTTTTTGTTTTTTTTACTAGATTTTAGGCAAATGTAAGAGTATAATTTGGCATAATGAATATTAGTAGAAAAGTGTGAATCAGGAGGAGGTGATAATCGGATGAGACGGGTGCGATATCAGGTCGCATGTAGCCTGGATGGCTATATTGCGGGACCGAACGATGAATTTGATTGGATTACGCCGGAGCCTTCGTTCGACTTCGAGGCGCTGTATGCGCAATTCGATACGTTACTGATGGGTCGGCGTACGTACGAGATTGTACGTGCATTGGGTGAGAGCTTTCGCGGAAAGCAAGTGATCGTCGCCTCGCGGTCGCTTCGGAAAGCTGATTATCCCGACGTCGAGATCGTGAGCGAGGGCCTTGAAGCGCGAGTTAAAGAGCTTCGTGCACAACCTGGTCGTGATATCTGGCTCTACGGCGGAGGGGATCTTTTCTCCCAGCTTCTCGCCTGGAATCTGGTTGATACGGTCGAACCAGCGGTCATTCCTATCCTTCTGGGAGGTGGGGTGCAATTGCTCCCCTCGAATGGGATTCGTCGGCATTTGACCCTCGTGGGGCACCGCAACTACCCCAGTGGGATGCTTCTCCTCGAATACAAGGTGTAGCTGGCGGCTTGTTTGGTTTCATTGTCCCATTGCAAAATCAAAGATTCTAAATCTAGTTTTAGATGCTTAACCATTGCATCTATAAACGAATACAGAGAAAGGAAGGTTCAAAATAATGAAAAAATCCTTAATGTGCGGTCTAATATTAGTATTTATGTTCTTGGCTGTAAGCACCAGCGGTTTTGCTAGCGCGGCTCCAGTTGATGGTGTAGCTCCTCCATTGCAGGTGCAATTAAACGGCTCCATAGTAAATGTTCCCCCTTATATGAGTGTAATCGAAGGCCAGGTCATGGTACCATTGCGGTGGTCAGCCGATTTACTGGGAGCTACTTCGGTAGAATGGGATGCCGCCACCCGTACGGTAACTATAACGACCCCGCAGGATTTCTATAGTATGGAGAAATTCAGCGCTTATTCCAGGGCCCTAAAGTCTCCTATTGAGGACATTAACGATCAAATCCGTCCCTTGCCGGATAAGGTTAAAGACATGGGGTTACCTGAACTGCTGCCCGACCGGCATTTTGTATTGAATCTGGAAAAGTTTAGGCCGGCAAGAGAAGGACTGACCCTGCCTGCACCCAGACCTTATATAACCATCACTATTACCAGTCCGGACGGCACTTATGAACATAGCAGCGTGGCACACAGTATCGAAAACTACCAGGATCATTATTACCTGCCTATGGACTGGCTAGGATATTTATTTAATGCCCGGGTTAGTTATAATGAGGCGAGCAATATACTGTCTATTCAGAGCCCTGATCTGGAGCAAATCAAATCCGAAATTGAACGGATAGAAAATGTCCTTATTCCTCACAGTGCTGATGAAGCCATAGAATTGTGGGGTCGGGGCGAGCAAACCCGCAATGGAGCTCTGCAATACGCAGCTTTGTCACCCCAGCTGCGTCAGGAAGCAGATCAAAGCGCTTATGTTCTTCAATCTTACTGGGTTACCGGCGGTTCAAGCCCCCAGGTAGGTCCTATAAGCATAGAAAGTCGGAAGGAAATCAGCGATACTAAAGTCGAGTATACCCTCTCTTTCCCGGAAATCTCTTCTGGCCAGACCTATGCTATAGCAACCGAAAAAATGGTGGTGGAGAAGCTTCATCATAACGGCCGGGAAGGGTGGTTCATAACTGAACTGTTTCAGTCCAGCGGCTATGGGATTATTGAAGGCGAGTTCTCATTAATGGATTCCAAACACAGCGATTGGTCTATTTTGATAGCAGCCGCCCAGGCCGCTGTAAAACACTAAAGGCCAATCAAAGTAAGCCATTAGTCTGCAAGTGACTGAGCCAGGCCCACCGGCGAACTCTGATACGTCGGAATATACAACAGCATAATATGTTATATTAATATAAATCGCAATAAACCTATAGGGGACGTGCATATGACAGAATTCTGGGAATCAAGTTTTATAGAAAAACAAACCATGTGGGGGTTTGAACCTGCAGACTCCGCAATACTTGCAAAGGACTTTTTTCTTGAAAAAGGGATTAAAGACATTTTGATACCAGGCATTGGATACGGTAGAAATGCAAAGGTTTTTATTGATAATGGAATTAATGTAACAGGTATTGAGATTTCCCAAACAGCCATTGAACTATCAAGACAAAAAGGACTTGATATTAAAATCTATCATGGTTCAGTAACTGACATGCCTTTTGACAACAAGCTTTATGATGGAGTATTTTGCTATGCACTTATTCATTTATTGAGTGAAAGTAATAGAGAGAAATTAATAAAAGATTGCTATAATCAGCTAAAGTCCAACGGATATATGATTTTTACTGCTGTTTCAAAGGAAGCACCAATGTATGGAAAGGGTAAACAGCTGGGTAAAGACTACTTCGAGATAATGGAAGGCGTAAATATGTTCTTTTATGATTCTGGCTCAGTAAAAGAGGAGTTTGGAAAGTATGGGCTGATAGAAGTTTCAGAAATTAATGAGCCACATAAAAATATGGAAAATAAACCTCCATTGAAATTCATCATTGTAAAATGTAAAAAAGAACTATGAAACTTATATGGTGATTAACTGCATTTCTTATGAAATTTGCCAAAATCTTAATTTTTCTCCAAACTATTGACATAGATTCAAGGCCTATATGCGGATGGAGATCGGAACACGAACAAAAACAAATATATAGTAAATCCCTCCGGGAAAAAGGAAGGGTACTCACCCAGCAATATGTTGCCCTTCCAAATCACAGCGAACATCAAACGGGTATGGCCATCGACTTGGGACTCAATCAGCCGGACATTGACTTTATTCGTCCCCCCTTTCCATATAACGGGGTTTGCGGGATATTTCCCTTACTAAATTAACCAAATACGGATAAAGCAGAGGAGCAACTTCGTGAAATCATCTTTTATGTTGCGGATGATTCGCGAAGTGTAGATATTGCGATAAATTATCTGGACAAGATAGAAACCGCAATAAACAGATTAAAGGGTTTTCCAAGGTCGGGAAATACACCAAAATATTCAATTTTAAGAAAACAGGGATATCTAGTGCTCATTGTGGAAAGACATCTTGTCTTTTATAAAATAGATGATGAAAAAAAGACTGTAACGGTTTATGCTGTGGTAGATTCTGCCGATGAGCCGTCCTATGTTCCGGCTTTGCATTATTTATTTCTTTTAGTACCATTATATACAAAGGCTTTGGGATCCATTTTAATAAAGGTCCCTTTATCAATGCCGATATCCTTACCACAACAACACTTTATTTTATCATTTTCTTTGATTATATCACTGTAAAGTTTTTCAATCCTTGCTTTGTGGCAACGTAAAACCTCACCTTTACCAATTTTATCATACTTCCACAGTTTATTTTTACAAGAGGCACATCTAATTATTAACAAAAACTTTCTCCCCTTCGAAATTAGGTACAACTATTTCTTTAGCTGGATTTTGTCATTAGTTTAATAGAATTTTGCCAATATGACAAGACATCAGCATTTATCCAGCATTCTATTGAATTTGTAAAAAAGTAACTGGAGGTGTAATATAATCAATTAGATATCAAAAACTTTAGCGTGCTATCGGATTCGTAATGGTATATAAAATATGCAAGGGGGCTACATATGGTAGAAATCGTTGATGTGACTAAAGACAACTTAGAACAAGAACACATTTGCTGTGCAATTTCTAATAATAAGGATTGCCAGGTATTAGCAAAGAAATCTTGGCTTGCAGAGAGATTTGATGATGGTCTGGTTTTTAAAAAAGGCAATGTGCGAGGGAAATGTTTTATTGAGTATATTCCGGCGGAAAAAGCATGGGCGCCAATTGAGGCTGAAGATTACATGTATATTAATTGCTTTTGGGTTTCTGGACAGTTTAACGGGAAGGGCAACTCCAATTTGCTTTTGGACGAGTGTATTAGGGATAGCAAAGCTAAAGGAAAAAAAGGGCTTGTGGTATTGTCCTCTAAAAAGAAGATGCCATATCTCTCTGACCCCAAATATCTGCGCTACAAAGGTTTTCAATTGGCTGATTCCGCTGATCCCTATTATGAATTGCTATATTTACCTTTTAATAGTGAAATACAAAAACCACGTTTTAAAACCACTGTGAAAAATCCTAAGATTGAACAACAAGGATTTGTGCTGTATTATTCACATCAATGTCCGTTCACTGCTAAGTATGTTCCATTAATTGAGAGTGTAGCCAAGGCAAAGAACATTGCATTTAAATCGATTCGATTTGAGACTATGGAACAGGCACAGAACGCCCCTGCGCCTTTTACATCCTATAGTTTGTTTTACGACGGTGAATTTGTAACTAATGAAATTCTATCTGCCAAAAAGTTTGAAAAAACTTTATCCAATAAAGGACTGTAACTAATGGTGATTTGCTAGAAAAATTGAGCATGGCATATAACCAGGGTATTGCCCCATAATAGTTTAACTGCTCCATGGGTCATCAGTCCACCAATTTCGGTGACTAGACCTTTTATCGATACAAACAGTGGTGTCCAGCTAGGGTCGGTAAAGGGATAAGGTCGATCATTCGTTTTGTTTCTTTGGCTTTTTGTTCACCATCCGGCAACTGCTTCAAATGGAAAAAGATAATTACCAGAGCTTTTATAATTTGCTTGACAAAGGCAATGAACTGTGTTATTATAACCTGCAAATTATTAGTTTAACTTGTTGTGTTAGGGATGCCTGTTATTGTAAGGAAATAAGTTATCACAACTAAACAATTACATTAAACCTAAGAACAAGAATAGTAAAAATAACAGCTTGCATTCAGAGAGCCGCCGGTTGGTGAGAGTGCGGTTGCAAAGTTATTTTGAATGGACTTGTGAGGGAAGCCCGAAATCAAAAGAGAGTAGGCGCTTACGGGGATCCTGCCCGTTATCAGTAGGATGCATATGATGGTATGCAAAATGAGCGGGCGTAGAAATACGTCAATTTGGGTGGCACCGCAGAAGCTAAAGCTTTTGTCCCTATCTTGGGATGAAGGCTTTTTTTATATTTTTCTTTAGGCGTTTTAAAAAAATTCTTGGTAAGCAACAGGTTACCTATTTATGAGCAAAAACTAGCTAACAACTAAATAATTGTGTTAAACCTAAGAACAAGAGTAGTAAAAATAACAGCTTGCATTCAGAGAGCCGCCGGTTGGTGAGAGTGCGGTTGCAAGGTTATTTTGAATGGACTTGTGAGGGAAGCCCGAAATCAAAAGAGAGTAGGCGCTTACGGGGATCCTACCCGTTATCAGCAGGATGCATATGATGGTATGCAAAATGAGCGGGCGTAGAAATACGTCAATTTGGGTGGCACCGCAGAAGTTAAAGCTTTTGTCCCTATCTTGGGATGAAAGCTTTTTTTATATCTTCTTTAGGCGTTCTACACTGTTTAAATAAAAAGGAACTCATTTAATCAATTAAAAAGAGGTGATTATTGTGGTAACCCCTGATTACAGAGTAATCAAGCAATTGGCAAAAGAGTACAATATCATTCCAATTTGCAAGGAAATCTATGCTGACATTACAACACCAATTGCAATTTTACGAAAAATTTCCCGCATAAGCAACAGGTACTACCTACTGGAGAGCATTGAAGGCGGTGAGAAATGGGGCAGGTACTCATTTCTGGGCTTTAATCCTATCGCTCATGTAGCATGTAAAAACGGAAAGATAACCATTGTGGATAATGACAAGCAAATAGTGCATTCCCTCAAACCGCTTAAAGAACTAAGGGCATACCTCTCGCAATATAACGCCCCAAAGCTGGCAGGAATGCCACCATTTGCCGGAGGGTTTGTAGGATACTTCTCCTATAGCATGATTGGATATACAGAACCGGTATTAAAGCTCAGGAGCAGTGACTTCAATGATTTTGACCTGATGTTGTTTGACAAGGTAATTGCTTATGATCATCTAAAACAAAAGATTAGCATAGTGGTAAACGTGCGGACTGATGAGTTAGAACAAAATTACAGTAACGCCCTTGCTGATGTTGACGATGTCATTCGGATAATTACTGAACAGGCTTTGTTGCCCAAATCCAAAGTGAAAAGCAAACCTTACTTTACTTGCAATGTGTCAAAGGAAGAATACTGCAATATGGTTGATAAAACAAAGGAACATATAAAAAATGGTGATATATTTCAAGCGGTCATTTCCAGGCGGTTTGAAACGAAGCACGAGGATAGTCTTCTTAATGCTTACCGGGTTTTAAGAACAACTAACCCATCTCCATACATGGTGTTTATGCAAAACGGTGATGTTCAGTTGATCAGTACATCTCCCGAAACCCTAGTAAGGTTGCAAAATGGGATCCTTTCAACCTTTCCGATAGCTGGATCGAGGCCTCGGGGCAAAAACAGCGAGGAGGACAAAGCACTGGAAAGGGAATTGCTGGCAGATGAAAAAGAATTGGCCGAACACAACATGCTGGTTGATCTGGCAAGGAATGATTTAGGGAAAATATCAAAGTATTCCAGTGTGCATGTTGCAAACTATAAAATGGTACAGCGCTATTCAAAGATTATGCATATCACTTCTGAGGTAGAGGGATGCATTAAGGAAGGAAAGGACGCGCTGGATGCAATAGAAGCGCTTCTGCCAGCAGGGACTTTGTCCGGAGCGCCTAAGATTCGTGCATGCCAGATTATTGAAGAACTGGAAAAGGAGCCAAGGGGAATATATGGCGGAGCCATAGGCTATATAGACTTCACCGGCAATATGGACATCTGCATTGCAATACGTATGGCAGTGAAGAAGAATGACAAAGTGCATATTCAGGTGGGGGGAGGAATTGTGGCAGATAGCATTCCGGAGAAGGAATATGAAGAATCTGAAAACAAGGCCAGGGCGGTAATAGAGGCTATTATTGCAGCAAGGGAGGTGGATGAGTGATGATTTTGTTAATTGATAACTACGACAGCTTTTGCTATAACTTGGTCCAGCTTGCAGCAGCTATTAATAATGATGTTCGGGTGATTCGCAATGATGAAACGACTGTGGAAGAAGTAAAAAAAATGTGCCCTTCTCACATTATTATTTCACCAGGCCCAGGCTATCCCAAAGATGCCGGCATTTGTGAAGCGGTTATTAACCAAATGAAGGGAAAGGTTCCCATTCTTGGCATATGCCTTGGTCACCAGGCAATATGTGAGGTGTTTGGAGCTTCTATTGTACTGGCAAAGCGGTTGATGCACGGAAAGCAAAGTAACATTCATATTGCCAATGGAAGCAGCATATTCAAGGGCTTGCCACCTATAATACAGGCGGCGAGATACCACTCGCTGATAGCGCAAAGAGCGTCCCTGCCGGATGAACTTTTGGTAATTGCAGAAGATGACGGAGGGGAAGTAATGGGGGTAAAACACAGGGATTATCAAATATATGGTCTTCAATTCCATCCAGAATCTATATTGACACCACAGGGCGCTGTAATAATGAATAATTTTTTGCAAATAGGTGGTGAAGCATGTTGATAAAGGAAGCAATTAATAAATTGTTAAACAAAGAAAACCTTTCTCTTGATATGACCAAATCGGTTATGGATGAGATTATGAGCGGCAATGCCACAAACGCACAGATAGCATCATTTATTACAGCCATGAGGATGAAGGGTGAAACAATAGACGAAATCACAGCCTGTGCAATGATTATGAGAAAATATGGCACCAAACTAAAGCATCAGGGCGATGTTCTAGATATTGTCGGTACCGGGGGAGATCAGTCATATTCATTTAATATATCCACCGTTTCTTCCTTTGTAATTTCAGCGGCAGGCGTACCTGTGGCAAAGCACGGCAACAGGAGCGTATCCAGCAAATGCGGAAGCGCTGATGTGCTGGAGGCGCTGGGGGTAAAAATAGATATTCCTGTTTCAAAGAGCGAAAGAATTTTAAAAGAAATCGGAATCTGTTTCATGTTTGCTACCCACTACCATTCTTCCATGAAATACGCCGCACCTGTAAGAAAAGAACTGGGGGTACGTACCATTTTTAACATTTTGGGCCCCCTTGCAAACCCTGCCAATGCAAATTTGCAATTGCTGGGCGTGTATGATGAAAATCTGGTGGAGCCTCTTGCCAGAGTGCTTTCCAACCTCGGCCTGAAGAAAGCCATGGTGGTGCATGGACATGACGGCCTGGATGAAATATCTTTAACCACTTCATCCACGGTGTGCGAAGTAAATAATGGTTATTTGAACAGTTTCTTTTTAGATCCGCGCCAATTTGGTTTTGAATACTGCAAGCCCGAGGATTTAACTGGTGGCGGTCCGCAAGAGAATGCTGACATTGCCCGAAGAATATTAAGTGGCGAAAAAGGCCCCAAAAGGGACACAGTGTTGCTGAACTCTGCAGTTTGCCTTTATATGTTTTATGACAGCATTACCTTGAGGGAATGTGTAAAGATGGCAGCAGACATAATCGACAGTGGCAGGGCGCTGGAACAGCTAAACAACTTTGTCAGGTTATCCAATGCGGAAGATTAAGCAGAAGGTTGGTGGCAATATGATTCTTGAAACTTTGGCTGCATCCACCAAGATGCGTGTGGATGCAGCTAAAAGAAGAGTAGCCTTTGATGATTTGAAATCTCAAGTTTTTTATCAAGGAAAGGTAAAAGGCTTTTATAAACAGGCAGCTTTTGCATTTGAGAAAATACTAAAGAGTAAAGAAATTTCCTTCATATGTGAAGTAAAGAGGGCTTCTCCGTCTCAGGGGATGATAGCGCCGGCCTTTCCCTATCAAAAAATTGCTGTTGATTATGAAAAGGCCGGAGCCCATGCCATTTCGGTACTAACAGAGCCGGAGTATTTTAAAGGAAGTGATATTTATCTTAAAGAAATCAGCCAGTTGGTAAATATACCGGTGCTTCGCAAAGACTTCATTGTAGATGAGTATCAGATTTATCAATCAAAGTTGATTGGTGCCGATGCAGTATTACTAATCTGCGCTCTGCTGGATACAGATACCCTCAAGAGATATATCGGAATCTGTGATGAACTAGGTCTGACTGCTCTTGTGGAAGCCCATACCAAAGACGAAGTTAACTCCGCAATTGAGGCGGGAGCAAGGGTAATTGGGGTAAATAATCGCAATCTTAAGACCTTTGAGGTTGATATCCGCAATTGCATAACTTTGAGGGAACTGGTTCCTGAAGATACCATTTATGTGGCGGAAAGTGGTATTCAAACGCGAAATGACATCTCGGTGCTTAAAAAAGCCGGAGTAGATGCGGTTTTGATTGGAGAAGCACTGATGAAAAGTGCGGACAAAAAAGCTATGCTGTCATACCTAAGGGGCGGTAAGAATGACTAAGATTAAAATATGTGGTTTAATGCGGGAACAGGACATAGACACAGTAAATAAAGCCCTTCCGGATTACATTGGTTTTGTTTTTGCCCGGAGCAAAAGACAAATCGATGCTAACAAGGCAAAAACGCTGAAAACACGTTTGCACCCTTTTATAAAGGCAGTGGGGGTTTTTGTCAATGAAGAAATCGATAATGTCGTTAAGCTTTGCAACTCCCAGGTGATTGATATAATTCAGCTCCACGGCGATGAAAGTGAGGATTATATAAGGAAACTAAAAAATTGTGTTTCAAATAAAATTATCAAGGCAATCAGAGTGAAGGGTTTGGAAGACATAAAAAGAGCGATGAAATTTTCCTGTGACTACTTGCTATTTGATGCCTACCATGAAGGGATATATGGGGGCAGCGGTAACACCTTTGACTGGTCTATCATCTCTAATGATATAAACAAACCGTATTTTCTGGCGGGAGGTATTAATTCCGCCAATATAGTGCAGGCGATTGCACAACACAGCCCTTACTGCATTGATATAAGCAGCGGAGTAGAGACCCATGGGTATAAAGATCCACAGAAGATAATGGATATTGTAGCGAGGGCAAAGCAAAATCATGTAATTGGAAAAGGATGATGCATATGTCAAATGGAAGATTCGGAATCTATGGTGGCCAATATATTCCGGAGACACTGATGAATGCTGTTATTGAGCTTGCAGAGGCATATGACCGTTTTAAAGATGATCCAGAATTCAAGACAAAGCTTGACTGTCTTCTGCAGAATTATGCCAGCAGGCCTTCCCTGTTATATTTTGCTGAAAAAATGACCAAAGACCTGGGCGGGGCCAAAATTTATCTCAAAAGGGAGGACCTTAACCACACGGGTTCCCATAAGATCAACAATGTGTTGGGGCAGGTGCTCTTGGCAAAATCTATGGGCAAAACCCGTGTGATTGCTGAGACGGGAGCTGGACAGCATGGTGTTGCTACAGCAACCGCTGCTTCGCTTATGGGTATGGAATGTGAAATATTCATGGGCAAGGAGGACACCGACCGTCAGGCACTTAATGTTTACCGTATGAAGTTACTGGGTGCAAAAGTGCATGTGGTGACGAGCGGTACCCAAAGGCTGAAGGATGCGGTGAATGAAACCCTACGGGAGTGGAGCAGGCGTGTTGATGATACTCATTATGTACTGGGTTCTGTAATGGGGCCTCATCCCTTCCCTACCATTGTTCGCGATTTTCAAAGCGTTATTGGGCGGGAAGTGAAAAAACAAATATTAGAAATAGAAGGCAGGCTACCCGATGTATTGGTGGCATGTGTTGGCGGAGGAAGCAATGCCATAGGCCTTTTTTATGATTTTATTGACGAGCCAAATGTCCGCCTTATTGGCTGCGAGGCTGCCGGTCATGGCATTCATACCCAAAAGACGGCTGCCACAATGACAATTGGAAGGGTAGGTATTTTCCATGGCATGAAGTCATATTTTTGCCAGGATGAGTACGGGCAGATTGCTCCAGTCTATTCCATTTCAGCCGGCCTTGATTATCCGGGGGTAGGCCCCGAACATGCTTACCTACATGACATTGGTAGGGCAAAGTATGTACCGGTTTCTGACGATGAAGCTATAGAAGCCTTTGAATACTTGGCCGGTGTAGAAGGAATTATTCCAGCAATTGAAAGCGCCCATGCGGTTGCTTACGCTAAAAAACTGGCACCTGCAATGAGACCGGAGCAAATTATAGTGGTTGGCCTTTCGGGCAGAGGGGATAAAGATGTTGCCTCAATAGCACGCTACAGGGGGGTGCAGATCTATGAATAGGCTCCAACAGGTATTTGCCAATGGAAAAGCCTTTATTCCGTTTATAACTGCAGGTGATCCTTCGTTAGAAATAACTGAGCAATTGGTGCTTGGTATGGCAGAGGCCGGTGCTGACTTAATTGAGTTGGGTATACCATTTTCTGATCCGGTTGCCGAAGGACAGGTGATTCAGCATGCTAATATCCGTGCTTTAACTGCTGGCGTATCGGTGGACAAAATATTTGACATGCTCAAGCAAATTCGCAAGACATGTAATGTACCGATAGCTTTTATGACCTACACCAATCCGGTATTCGCATATGGTGCCGACAGGTTTTTGCAATATTGCCAGGCTACTGGTGTTGATGCGCTGATCGTTCCTGACCTGCCCTTTGAAGAAAAAGGGGAACTGATGCCATTCTGTTTGCAATATGGAGTTAGCTTAATTTCATTGATTGCGCCTAGCTCCAACAACCGTATCCGCATGATTGCTAAGGAAGCACAGGGGTTTGTTTATTGTGTATCCTCCATGGGGGTAACCGGTGTGCGACAGGACATCGGCAATGATGCACGGCAAATGGTAAAGCTCGTAAAGGAAGTTAATGATATTCCATGCGCAGTAGGTTTTGGCATTTCAACTGCGGAACAGGCAGCGACAATGGCTGAGTTTTCCGATGGCGTAATTGTGGGAAGCGCCATTGTGAAAATTGTGGAGCAATATGGCGCCCGATCTGTACCCCATGTTGTAGAATATGTACGCATAATGAAAAAGGCAGTCCGTAAAGGACTTTAACATCACAGAATAGCAGTGGCCCAGGCGCATTGGTTAAAAATTATGTTTAGTTTTTGTTGAATAAAAACTGTTGCTTAACCCACTATTTTTGTGTTACAAATGAATCAATTACTCTATGCCGGGGGGAATATCTTATATAATGAATGACGAAAAGGCGAGAATACTTACTCTGGTAGAAACAGGGAAAGTCACTGCTGCCGAAGGATTAGAATTAATTAAGGCCTTTGAAGCAGAAACAACTAATAATGATGAAAACAGTCAAGTGTTAATGTCCCGCAATGTAGCTAAAACATTACATGTGCGGGTTGAAGGGGATAAAGTTAAAAAGGCAAATATCAGCTTTCCATTAAACCTAATCAAAGCGGCGTCTAAATTTATGGGCATTGGCATGAACTTCATCCCCAAAGAAATCCGCATGGAATTAGAAAGCAAAGGTATTGACCTAAGCCAGCTGGACTTTGAAGAGCTAATTAAATTAATAGACCAAGGCTTAATCGTGGATAAACTGGTGGATATTGATGTGAACGATCCGGAAAAGGGGTTAATTAAAATAAAAGTATATGTGGAATAAGTGTTTTGTTATTATAAAATTAGAGTGCCGATGGCACTCTAATTTTATTTGGAGGGAAGGAGAATGACCATGACCAATCAACGGAGACTTTTTATAGCAGTTAATCTGCCCACTGACGTAAAAGGACAGTTACACCAACTACAACGTCAGCTTTATGTACTGGGTGGTGGTATTAAATGGGTGGAACCCTATAACTTTCATATTACTATTAAGTTTTTAGGAGAAACTGATCAACAACAATTATCGGTGCTGGAGGGGGCGCTGGCCCAATCAGTAATTGGCATTAATCCCTTTGGGCTGCACCTCAACAAATTGGGGACTTTTCCCCAAAGGGGAACACCGCGGGTGGTATGGGTTGGTCTGGGGGGAGATATAAACTGCTTAAAGACATTACAGCAGCAGGTAGAACATCGGTTGGCAGCGGTTGGCTTTGCCCCGGAAAAACGCAAGTTTTCTCCCCATCTTACATTGGGAAGGGTGAAAACAAATGTTGATGGGTTGCTAACGGCAATTACCACCATTAAGGCATTGGATGTCAATTTTGCGGTAAACTCGGTGGAACTAATGCAGAGTGTATTGACAGGGAAAGGTCCGGTATATAGTCGACTGGCAAGTTATGGTTTGGGGTAGCAGGTATTAAAAAGATTATGTGGAAATAGAATTAAGTAATTATCGCTGGAATAAAGTTAATTTAAACCTCTTAAAAAACGACTGTAAGTACTTAAGTGGTTAACTAGCTAAGGAAGGTGATTTTATCATGTTGATAATCGCATTAAACGGCAGTCCCCATACAGATGGCAACACTGCTTTCTTATTGCGGGAAGCATTGACAACAATAGAACAAGAAGATGGTGTAGAAACAAAATTTTTTCAAGTGTCAGAGGCCATCGCCCAGGCAAAACATCCCTTTTGTACCTGCTGTTCCACCCCCTGCAGTGGTGCATGTTTTAAGGGGACAATGCTAGAGGAAATGTATCAAGACCTGCGTAAAGCCGATGCTTTAATATTGGGTAGTCCGGTGTATTTTGGTACAGTGACTGGGCAAATGAAGGGATTTTGGGATAAAACTAGGCAATTGCGTAAAGAAAAGGCACTGGTGGACGTTGTAGGGGCAGCCATCACTAATGGTGGTTCCTATTATGGTGGTCAAGAAAGCACTGCCCGGGCATTGCAGGAAATTATGCTGACCCAAGGCATGACGGTGGTGGGAGATGGTTTTTATGGTGACGATGCCGGTCACCAAGCAGTCTGTGCCCAAAGGCCAACAGCAGAGGATCGGGTGGCTATAAAAAGGTGTAAAGTTTTGGCTAAAAGAGTGGTGGCGTTGGCCAGAGCAACGGCAGAAATGAGACGTATGCAACGGGAAGAATAAAGGGCAATAGCAAAGAATCTGAACGGGAGTGATGTTGTTTTGGAAAGTCGTTGTATTACCGAAGAACTGGAAGAGACGTGGTTGTCACCCTTTGCGGTTACCAGTAAAGCTAGCCGGGGCAGGGTGCATCCAGAAGAACAATGTCCGGTGCGAACTGTTTTTCAACAGGACCGAGATCGCATTATTCATTCCAAAAGTTTTCGCCGTTTAAAACATAAGACCCAAGTTTTTATTATTCCCGAGGGTGATCATTATCGCACCAGACTGACTCACACTTTAGAAGTTGCCCAAATCGCCCGCACCATTGCTCGAGCGTTGCGTTTAAATGAAGATTTAACTGAAGCCATTGCCCTTGGCCACGATTTAGGCCATACGCCCTTTGGGCATGGAGGAGAAAGCGAATTGGATCGGATATACAGCAAAGGCTTTAAACATAACGAACACAGCTTGCGGGTGGTGGATAAACTTGAAGGCCCTGGGGGGTTAAACCTAACTTGGGAGGTGCGGGATGGCATTGTTAACCACACCGGTAATAATCGTCCTGCCACCCTTGAGGGCATGGTTGTTAAATTTGCCGATCGCATTGGGTATATAAACCATGACATAGATGATGCTATTCGGGGAGGGATTTTAAAACTGTCAGATTTACCTCGCCACAGCCAACTGATCTTGGGTGATAAACATAGTGATCGGATTAATACAATGGTGATAGATGTAATCAAAAATAGCACCGGTAAAAGTAGCATTCAAATGAGTGACCAAGTAAGTCAGGCTATGAGCGAGCTGCGAAATTTCATGTTCGATCATGTGTATATTGGTTCAGCGGCCAAGCGGGAGGAAGATAAGGCCCGGTTGGTAATTCGTAACATTTATCAATACTTTTTAGAGCATCCGCAGCAGTTGCCACCGGAATATACTTGGAGCAATGAAATAGATTTGGAACGGGCGGTGGTGGATTACATTGCTGGGATGACCGACCGCTATGCTATCCGCGTATACCAAAAAATATTTTTACCCAGTCCTTGGGTGGATAAAATGGAAATGTTTTATATGTTTTAAATTATGGAAATACTATTGTTGTTCTATCTCTATTTGTCAATAAAAAAATGTCGAACTAGGGAAGGAAAAAGGCTAAGTGATAGCGAATTGTTGTTAAACTAAGATTTTAATAGAATTATATAATTGGCGAAACCACCCTTATAAAAAGCAGGAAAAAGCGATAAAAGAGCGAATTTGTACATTAAGGGTAAACATTTTATTAGAGGGGTGGTGTTTATGGGGTATATTCCAGAAGAAATTATTGAAGAAATTCTGCATAAAACAGATATCGTTCAAATAATTTCAGAATATGTATTATTAAAGAAACGTGGCAAAAATTATTTTGGCATATGCCCTTTTCACCAGGAGGATACGCCGTCCTTTAGTGTTACGCCAGACAAACAGATCTTTTATTGTTTTGGTTGTAACGCCGGTGGTAATGTCTTAAAATTTCTCATGCTGAAAGAAGGGATCAGTTACCCAGAAGCCATTCGCATGGCAGGTGTAAAAGTGGGGGTGCACGTTCCCGACCATTACAATACTAATAATACCCGAGAAAGCCAAGAAAGGCAACGGTCTTATAAAATTATTGCCACGGCCAGCAAATTTTTTCAACAACATCTATTATATCATAAAGATACCGAAGCACGAAATTATTTGCAGAGCCGTAATATTTCCAGTGACATGATCGAAACCTTTCAAATTGGCTATGCCCCTAGCGGGTGGAATAATCTGCTTAACTTTCTCGCTGCTAAAGGGGCCAAAGTGGATGAATTATTTAAATTGGGCTTGATTGTAAAAAGTCAGCAGGGCACCAATTATTATGATCGCTTTAGAAACCGAGTAATGTTACCCATTCACGATGCTGCTGGTAGAATAGTAGGTTTTGGCGGTCGGACAATAGATGGTGGTAATCCTAAGTACCTTAATTCCCCAGAAACACCCTACTTTAACAAGCGGCACTTGCTCTATGGATTGCATTTGGCAAGGTCTGCCATTCGTGACTGTGGCTATGCCGTTGTAATGGAAGGCTATTTAGATGTGGTGGCCGCGCACCAATATGGTATTAAAAATACAGTTGCCACCCTGGGTACAGCCTTAACTAGAGATCAGGTAAAGCTTTTAATGCGCTATACTGATGAAATTGTAATTTCTTATGATGCCGATGCTGCTGGGGTGCAGGCGGCTATTCGCGGGCTCGATATTATCCAACAATTGGGGTGCCGAGTAAAGGTATTGCACATTCCGGAGGGGAAAGACCCTGACGATTTTATTAGGGCCCATGGTGTTGATGGCTGGCACAAATTAATTAAATCCGCGTACAATTTAATAGATTTTAAATTGCATATCGCCTTTCGCAAGGGAATACCCACTTCTGTTCCAGAAAAAATATCGGTTTTGCAGGAAATTGTACCCAACTTGTCGAACATTAAAAATTCTGTTGAGCAGGAAGAAAGCATTAAAAAAGTGGCGTCAGCTTTAAGTTTAAGTTGGGAATCTGTTATTAGTGAATTAAAGCGATACCAAACAGATTTAGGAAAAAAATCCCCAAATGGGGATAAATTTGTTATCAAAACAGATAATAATATAAAAAGGAAAAGTAAGCTAACTGCCCGTGAACAGGCCGAATTTTTACTTCTTGGGATAATATTAACAGATTTTGAGCTTTTTTCAATAGTTAAACAAGAAATTAAGCTTGAGCATTTTGGCAGTGGCGAGAATCAAAAGATATACAGTTTGCTATTAAAGAGTACAGATGAGCAGAGAAGAGAACCGGCAATGTTAATGCAGCATCTAAATGAAAAGGAACAGAATACATTAAGCCGATTGTTAAGTCAGCAAATACCCGGTGAAAATCCGGTTGATATATTGAATGATTGTATAAAAATTATTAAAGAACAAGCTGGCAAAAAACATCAACAGCAGTTGTTGATGCGATTAAAAGAAGCTGAGAGGGCTGGGGATATGCAACAGGTCGCGGAATTATTACAACAGCTACAGCAGCTCAGTAATACTATGAATACAGATTTGCCCTAGAAGGGGGAAGAATTGTGAAACAAGATAAAAAACAAGAACAATTTATGAACTTATTGGAAAAAGGCAAAAAACAAGGATCTCTAAATTATAAAGAAATAATGGATGCCTTACAGGGTGTTGATTTAACACCAGAACAAATAGATGATATATATGAAAAGCTAGCCTCTATGGGTATTGAGGTTATTCCAGAGTCAAATGAAATTGAAGCACTGGATTCTAATGACATAGGCGTTGAAGATGACAGTGCAGAAGATGTTGATGTAGAGGTAGACCTAAGTGTTCCTGAAGGTGTTGGTATAGATGACCCTGTTCGGATGTACTTAAAAGAGATTGGCAGAGTGCCGCTTTTAACACCGGAACAAGAGGTGGAATTAGCCTTAAGAATGGAACAGGGAGACGAAGAGGCTAAAAGACGTCTGGCAGAAGCAAACTTAAGGTTGGTGGTTAGTATTGCCAAACGTTATGTGGGTCGAGGCATGCTTTTCCTAGATCTAATTCAAGAGGGTAACTTGGGATTAATTAAAGCGGTAGAGAAATTTGATTACCGCAAAGGATTTAAGTTTAGTACCTATGCCACTTGGTGGATTAGGCAAGCAATTACCCGGGCGATAGCCGACCAAGCCAGAACCATTCGCATACCGGTGCACATGGTGGAAACCATAAATAAATTAATTCGTGTTTCTCGTCAGTTACTGCAAGAACTTGGCCGTGAACCACTGCCAGAAGAAATTGCTAAAGAAATGAACATTACCGAGGAAAAGGTACGGGAAATAATGAAGATTGCCCAAGAGCCGGTTTCGTTGGAGACGCCCATCGGTGAAGAAGAAGATTCCCACTTGGGGGACTTTATTGAAGACCATGATGCTAAAGCTCCGGCAGAAGAAGCTTCATATACGCTGCTGAGGGAGCAATTGGATGGAGTATTACACACTTTAACTGACCGGGAACAACGGGTATTGCGGTTAAGATTTGGCTTGGATGATGGCCGGGCCCGCACGCTGGAAGAAGTTGGCCAGCAGTTTGGTGTTACTAGAGAACGGATTCGCCAAATCGAAGCTAAAACACTGCGTAAGCTACGTCATCCCAGTCGTAGTAAGAAACTAAAAGATTATTTGGATTAAAAGAAATCAAGAAAAAGGTATTGACCTAGAATTTAATAATATGTATAATATGTTTTGTTGATAGCGCTCCTCGATAGCTCAACGGTAGAGCAACCGGCTGTTAACCGGTAGGTTGTAGGTTCGAATCCTACTCGAGGAGCCAACTTAATCTCTAAATATGGGCCCATAGCTCAACGGTTAGAGCGCCCGGCTCATAACCGGTCGGTTCTAGGTTCGAATCCTAGTGGGCCCACCAATTCAAAATTGCTTTTCTTGGCCCCTTGGTCAAGCGGTCTAAGACACCGCCCTTTCACGGCGGTAACACGGGTTCGAATCCCGTAGGGGTCACCATGGGCGATTAGCTCAGCTGGGAGAGCGCCTGCCTTACAAGCAGGATGTCGGCAGTTCGATCCTGTCATCGCCCACCAAGCAAAAACACCTGGTATTTATGCCAGGTGTTTTTTAGTATACGAAAAAGGCAATTATGAATTTTGCATGAGTATTTGATGGGGTTTGATTTATCAAACCCACAGAACGTAGCATTTGTTGATAGATAATTTTTGTATTAAGGGGACGGTTCCCTTGACAAGGGCAAAGGAGTTTATCATGTTTTACAAACAAATCGATACTAATCAACAGTTAAATAGCGATCACGCTTGTTTTGATAATGAAATTGCTTTGCTTAAGGATAACATATTAAAAAATTACGGCATAGATATGAAAGTTAATATTAGATACAGCCGGAAATTTACCATGGTCACCATGTTGGACAAAGAGCAACCCCTTCCCGGAGACTGGCAAACAGAGTTCCAATTTCGTACCTGTGGTGTTAATAACAACGGAATATTTCTCAAATTTATTAGACTGCCCAAAGCTAAACAGCGCCTTGGTTTGGGTTCCTACTGTGTGCATTGGCTAGAGGACTGGGCCCAACGGTTTGGTTATAAATATATTGTTTTTAGCTCCAAAGGCACTGCCCAAGGTTTTTGGTATAAGATGGGTTACCATTGCAGTGAAGACCCGGATTTTATTAACGAACTTAATCCCGCTGTGCTTAAGAGGCAAAAAACCTCTAGAATTTAGTGACGTAACGTCGCTCAATTCTAGAAGTTTTTTATGCCTTTATTTTCTTTGGTTGTACCAGCCGCCGAAACCGGGGCCAAAGCCTCCGCCCCAGCCACCACCGAAACCGCTTCTGTAGCAAGGACCTTCACAAATCCAAGGACCAAATGGGTTACCGAACAGCGGACGGCAGGGACCGTTACAAATAAAAGTTCTAAAACCATAGCCTGGGAAACCGCCGTAGCCACCGCCAAAACCGGGGCCAAAGCCAGGCCCGTAACCCTGTCTGGTTTGCTCACGAGTTCTCAAAATAATCCCTCCTTTTGTAGTTGTAATAAAATATGATAAAATGTACTACAATGTTACATATATTTCCTAAATTATTTATTAAATGCAACCCAGCAAAAAAGGGATATATCAACTATCTGGAGAATGATTGAATTATGAGTAAAAATAAAATGGTTACTAATATGTTATCCAGCCGCTTGGCCACTTTAAGCAACTATGTTAAGCCAGGAAGTGTGATGGCTGATATCGGTACAGACCATGGGTACTTGCCTATTTATTTAGTAAAATCTGGAATTTGCCCCAAGGCAATTGCTTGTGATGTGCGGCAAATGCCATTGGAAACTGCAAGAAAGAATGTTTTAGCAAATTGTTTAGACAAAAAGATTGAGTTGCGGTTAGGTGATGGTATCCAGGTTCTAAAGCCTGGCGAAGTGCAAGTGGTTAGTATTGCTGGCATGGGGGGTAGCACCATTCGGCAGATATTAAGTGACAAACCAGATGTGTTAGCTGAACTGGACCGTTTGATACTACAACCGATGGGTGATGAAGAAAGCTTAAGACAGTGGCTACTGACCAATGGTTGGCGTATAATAGATGAAGAACTGGTGCTGGAGGATGAACGCCTTTATACGATTATTGTCAGCGAACAGGGTGCAGAACCATTGCCGGAACCAATTGTTTTAGAAATTGGCCCCAGGCTAATGGAAAAGCATCACTCTCTATTGCCTCAACTTATTGCTAGGTTACAGGATAAGTACAGGCTGATGATTAACGGTTTAGCTAAAAGCAATCGCGCAGAAACCCAAGCTAAATTAGCATTGGCCAAAAAGCGCCTACAGGATTTAGAGGAGGTGGCAACAAAGTGTCAGTAAAAAACAGAGACTTATTTCGGTTGATAGAAGAACTGGCACCAAAGCAACTGGCTGAAGATTGGGATAATGTTGGCCTCCAGGTTGGTAATGACATTGGTGAAGTCAAACGGGTATTAGTAACGTTGGATGTGGATGAAGCGGTTGTAAAGGAAGCAATAGAAAAGGAAATAGATTTAATCATCGCTCATCATCCACTGTTGATGAAGGGGATTAAGAGCATCAACATCGATAGCCCCAAGGGGCTGGTGTTGTCCCAGTTAATAAAAAATAATATCACTGTTTACGCTGCCCACACCAATCTAGATATTGCTGATGGTGGCGTTAATTCAGTGTTAGCTGACAAGCTGGGGTTACAAAACGTCGAAGTGCTGGCTGTAACCGGTAGCCAAAGATATATTAAACTGGTGGTATTTGTACCGATGGAACATCAAGAGCAAGTGAGAACAGCTTTGACTAATGCCGGAGCTGGTTGGATTGGAAACTACAGTGATTGTACCTTCCGCACCACTGGTACTGGCACATTTTTGCCCCGGGAGGGGGCTAACCCCTTTATAGGTGTCGAGGGAAAGGTGGAGCAAGTGGCAGAGGTACGGATTGAAACCATTGTGCCGGTGGAAAAATTAGCCGCTGTAGTAAAAGCTATGGAACAGGCTCACCCCTACGAAGAGGTGGCCTATGATGTTTATCCACTTAATAATCAAGGCCCGGTTTTTGGCTTGGGCAGAATTGGTACCCTAACAGAAGCGGTACCCTTTACTGAATTTGTATTGCAGTTAAAAGAAGCCTTAAATTTAAAGACAGTTAAAGTTGGCGGAGATCAGCAAAGACTAATTAAAAAGGTGGCACTGTGCGGTGGGTCTGCCGCTGATTTCTGGCCAAAAGCGTTGGCTAAGGGTGCAGATGTTTATGTATCTGGGGATGTCAAATATCATACTGCCCAAGACATGGTGGCAGCAGGTTTGTGCTTTGTGGACGGGGGGCACTACGGTACAGAGATTCCGGTTGTGCAAGTACTATGTAATTACTTAAAAACCCGTTGTGTTGAAGAAAACTTTAATGTGGAAATAATGACAACTAAATCATATCAGGAGCCTTTTGTATATTTATAGGATGGGGTATTTTAGCCTCATCCTTATTATTTTTTAGAGAGGAGAGATTATATGAATAGTGTTAGACAGTTATGGGATTTGCAACAGTTAGACTTGCAACAGATTGAGAAACAAAAACTCCTTAAAGAAAACAAACTGCTTAAAGACTTATGCTTAATAAAAAATGAAGTGACAACCGGTGTGGAAGAATTTAAAAAGCAAAAGGCCGACTATAAACAGTTAAAAATGGCAATAACTGTTTTAGAAGCTCAAGTGCAGGAGTTAAAAACCAACATAGAGCATCTCAACGACAAATTGAGTGATGGCAGCGTACCTAATCATAAGGACGTGGCGGTGATTTATGCAGAGGTGCAGCAGTTACAACAAAGGATTGTGGATATTGAAAATGAAGAGTTAATTTTAATAGAAAAACAGGAAGACAGTAAAAGTAAGTTAGAACAAAAGTCAGCATATTTAAAAGAGAGAAAAGCCTTATATGATCAATTAAAAGCAGATTATCAAGCCTTTAAGCAAGATCTGAAACAACAAATTGCTGTAATTATATCAAATAAAGAGCAGTTAAAGTGTGCGATTAAGGATGATTCTATGCTGCTATATCAAGGATTACTTAAAAGGTATCTCAATCCAGTGGCGGTAGTAAAGGACGGTATTTGTGGTGGCTGTCACCTGGCATTAACTGCCCAACAAAGGAATCAATTACGGGTTGCGCAAAGCCTTGTTAAATGTGATCATTGTGGTCGACTGATTTTTATTAATGATAAAGACTTGATTTCCATTAATGACCATTGAAGTACCAGGACATGGATGTTATAATATAATTTTCAGAACAGCTCAATAATGCGAGTAAGTTAGATGATCGCGGGTACCATACCGAAAGGTGGTACTCGAGGAAAGTCCGAGCTCCATCGGGCAGGGTGCTGGATAACGTCCAGTGGAGGCGACTCCAAGGATAGTGCCACAGACATGTAGACCGCCTAAGTCTGGTTAGCCAGACCGGCAAGGATGGAACGGTGCGGTAAGAGCGCACCAGCGGCTAGGCGACTAGTCGGCTAGGTAAACCCCACCTGGAGCAAGACCGAATAGGGGAACAATGGGGCGGCCCGTCCTGTTCCCGGGTTAGGTCGCGTTGAGGCGTTAGGCAACTGGCGTCCCAGATAGATGATCATCCAAGACAGAACTCGGCTTACAGATTTGCTCGCATTCATAATTAAAGAGTTATGGGAAACTGGCTGACGTATATTTATACATTGGGCCAGTTTTCTTTGTGTTATAGTATTAACGCTTATATAATTATTATATACATTGGGAAAGATTTTCGGTGAAGTGTGTGTGACATCAAACCACCTAATCCAAATTATCCCACTATAGGATCGAAATTAATGGGCAGTGATATAACTTATCTTATCTTATTAGCTAGTTAAGTTCAGTTAAAGAAGATAAGATAACTGGAGGGGAGGAATTTATGGTGTGTACAGTAAAATGTAATAATTGTGACTGGGTTGGAGAAGAGGAAGTGGATTGTCAACAGTAAACTAGACAACTTTTTTAAGGTGCGTAAATTTATATTGCATAGGTGTCATATAACCGAGTGTGCTATGAATTCGAATATGGTTATACCAATGAACATAGTCATCTAGCTCACTAGTTAGTTCTTCTAAACTTCCAAAATGACAACCTTTTACAAACTCTGTTTTAAAAATTTTAAACATTGCCTCTGCTACCGCATTATCATATGGACATCCTTTCATGCTTAGGGATCTCTTGATATTGAAAATTTCTAGTGCATCGTCTATGAGCTTATTTTTAAACTCATTACCACGATCGGTATGAAACAGGCATATTTGGTTTAAATTGCCCTGAATAGTGGATATGGCTCGGTAGACTAGTGGTGCATCTTTATTAGGACCAGCACTGTAACCGATAATTTCCCTATTAAAAAGGTCAACTAATAGACATACATAATTCCAGGTCATACCGACACGTACGTATGTTAAATCACTAACCACAACGGATAACTGTTCTTCTTGCTTAAATTGTCTGTTGAGTTCGTTTGATACCGGGGATTCGTTACAATTTGTTTTATGCGGTTTGTATTGAGCCACAGTGTATTTTGATACTAGGCCATTTTCCTTCATGATTCTGCCAATTCTCCTACGGGAAGCGATGAATCCTTTCTTTTTTAGCTCGACTTTGATTTTACGTGTTCCATAGTTCTGGCGGCTAGCATGAAAGATGTCTATGATGGCTAATACAAGTTTGTCCTCTGGTTCCCTTTCTTTTGCTTCATAATAATAGGTACTTCTAGGTAGTTGTAGGACTTTGCACATTGCTGATATCGAGTATTTGTGTTGGTTTTGCTTTATCACAATTACTTTCGTCCTAGTATCAGCGCAGCTTGCTTTAAAATGTCGTTCTCCATTAGCAATTGTTTGTTTTCTTTACGTAGCTTGGCTAATTCGACCTGCTCTGGTGTTAGATTATCTTTTTCTTTAAATGAACCTGTCTTTTGGCTTTGTTTAATCCATTTATCTAAAGCTGATGGTGTTAATTCGTATTCACGGATAATTTCTTTCCTAGGCTTGCCGTTATTATATAATTGCACCATCTGCTGTTTGAATTCATCTGTATAGGTTCTTCTTTCTCGTCTGGTCATAGTAGCCTCTCCTTAGTTTTAATATTAATAGTCTACTTGACCTTAAAAAATCTGTCCAGTTAAGTGTAACCTATCCACACTCTATTTATAGAATATCATAAGCGTAAGCAACGTTGTTAATGCTACCAAAGTGATGAAAACCCTTTATATTATAGAGAAAAATCATCACTTTCCTAGTAGATGTAAGATGAAGTTATTCAACGATATTTGTGATTTCCCTAACCTGCCTTATATACAACCAGACATTCCTCTGGGTATTAGTGTTGGTTATTCTACCCTCTGTGATTTTCATTTGGTTGGTTTTAAGCTTATATAATACCTTGTGAAATTTGACGTGTTTTTGAAAATTGCATATTAAAACGTAACCCGTTAGTATATAAACTAAGGGTTGATATTTTAATTAGCCTGCAAAGGGGAATTCCATTAGCAATTGTCTAAGGGTACGTAACGCACCGCTTAGACAATCCACGTCATAAAGCGATTAGAAAAAAGGGGGACAACATGGTTACACCATATCTGGTTTTTAACGGTAATTGTAGTGAGGTTTTAGATTTCTATCAAAAAGCGTTTAAAAGCGAAATTGGAACGGCAATGCCATACGGAGAATATGTTCCAAATGATGTTGAGAATCCACCATCTGATTTAAGTACCTGGATTTTACACGCTGAAATGCAAATCTGCGGAACAACTTTTTGGTTTGCTGATGAAATAGGGATTTCGGCAAAGGGGAATATAGTTCGACTAACCGCAACCATACCTACACACAAAGAGGCACAGAAAATATTTGATCGGCTGAAAGAAAGTGCCAGGATCACGCTTCCACCGACTGAAACATTTTATAGCACATTCCATGCAGCCTTGACTGACAAATTCGGAGTCGATTGGAACATCGTAGCGGAAGAGGCACCAAAGCTCAAATAACGGTTGCTGAATCTGATTCGTATTCTCTATATTTAACGACATAACTCATGGCAGTTCACAGATTTTGATGCGTTTAGTAAAATTAATGCAAATTAGCAAGTGAGAGTGGGGTGGAGTCGCTGAAAAGATCATTATACATTATTATTGGACTGCTATTTCTGTTTTCAGTTGGTTGTGGTAAGAGCGCTAGTGGAGATGAAAAGACTGCCGAAAACTATGTAAAATCTCAAGGTTATGAGATTGCTTCTCGTATCGGGGAAGTAGGTAAATATACTTTAGAAAAAAGTAAACTTCATGGGGGAACGGGAACTATACCATATCAACAAGCGTGGGGTGTACAGAAGATAGAACCAGAAAAATATTTTGGCAAAGAAATTGTTAAATATGGCTTTACTGTAAAAATCACCCAATACAAAAGCGAGATAACAATGCTAAAAACGGGGTAAACGTTTACGTTATGTTATCAGATGGTAAAATTATTGGCGGATATTCGTGCCCAAATGCTAATGTTGTAGGAGCATCTTACTATTCTATAGATGGAAGGACATTAGAAGAGGTAACAGGTTTAAGTTTTCAACAATGGCAGGAGAATTGGAAAAAGAAATATGGTAGTTAAAGCTAGTATCGTATATTCCTATAAACTGATATGACTCGGGAGTACTTTAAGAAATGATTATATAAACGGGAGTATAAACCAGCAAATAGAAAGTTGCATCTGAGCTTTCACTTTCAAGTAAAGTAAGATATTCTGTATTGAAAAATTTATGTCTTTCCAAGTAATCAGAAACTTCTTCATCTTATTTCAGCTTATAAAATTATTTGTAAAAAGTACCTATAAAAGCCTCAGTTCAATTACTAAAGATAAAAAGAAGAACTGTTTAATTGTTCCTCCTAAACAGTTCCCCTTTGTATTTATCTCTTATTTTCTTCCTAATGTGTTTACAGCATCTAAAAGTCGCTCAGGTGTGGTATGGGTATAAATGAGGGTGGAATTTATGTCGCTGTGTCCTAACACCTCTTTCATTGTAACAATATCCACCTTATTTTTGATGAGCAATGTTGCACAAGTATGTCTTAACCAGTGAGGCGTTATTTTTTTAATAGCGGCCTTAGTAGTATGGTTGTTCAATACCCTCCGAAGGGTATCTGCGTTAACACGGTTCCCGATCCGATTAGTAAAAACAGCCTGATTAGTTAACGGAAGCCGTGATTGAAGGTATACCCAAAGATGTTCTTGTACATCTTCATTCATTGGAACAACCCTATCTTTACTCCCCTTACCATTATATATAGTAATTGAGGCATTCTTGAAATCAACGTCAGACCAGTTGAGCTTGATTAATTCAGAGCGTCTTAAACCCATAAAAGCTAACACCCGTAGTAAAGCACTATTTCTTTTTTGGAATATGCTAGTATCATTGTCTGCCACATATAGAAGTAAATCGAGCTCTTCTTGTGTTAAGAACTTGGGTATTTTTTTGTGAACCTTCGGTAGATCTACTCTAGCCATAGGGTTTGTAGTTAAAATTTCCTCATTAACAAGGTAGTGGAAAAAGGAACCAAATGAATCCAGTCTCCTTTTTATGGTTGTTGGGGAATATCCTGCTCGTTTGAGCCAGACAGTGTACCTTCTTAATATTTTTGCATCAATTTGTGTGATATCATCCTCAAGGTTGTATTTGTCAACTGAAAACTGCACCAAAATATAATTAAAAACTACACCACCTGGGTCAAAAAAATTATTGTTGCTCAATCCACTGTTTCGTTTCCTTTAGCCTAAATGAATTGCCGTTCATATTGACTATGTAGGCCTTATGAGTTAGGCGGTCAATCATAGCTGCTGTCATCACTGGGTCTTGAAAAATCTCATCCCATCTATCAAATGATAAGTTAGTTGTGATAATAACCGACTTTCTACCAGCTCTTAGAGATAAATGTGTAAATAATAGCTCTGAACCCTCCTTATCAAAGGATATGTACCCTAATTCATCTGCCACAACCAAGTCATATTTTTCAAATTTGTTTCCCAATGCTTGAAGCATTTTTTGAGAGCGGCTTTCCTTAAGTTGGTTTATGAGCAGTGGCACGGTTGTGAAGAGCACTCTATAACCAGCAATACAAGCTTTGATACCTAAGCCTATGGCCAAATGGCTTTTACCAGTCCCGGGATTACCGGCCAAAATCAAATTTTGACCGGTTTTAATAAATTCTAGGGAACTTAAAACCTTTAGCTTCTTTTGGGCATCTTCGGGCAAATCTTCTACTATTAAGTCCTCTAAATATTTCTTGTATGGGAAATTGGCCAACCTAATCCGGCTCTGTTTAGCATTTTCACGCCTATGATCTGCTTCTTTTTGCAAAATATTAAACAGAAATTGCTCATAACTTATGTCTCTTAGATTAGCTTCTTTAATTTCGGAATCAATACTGCTCTTGATGGTTGGCAGTTTTAAATATGTTAAAAGGGGTTCCAATTCCTTTAATACGGCTTTTTGCTCTTTGCTGCCATTCATACTATCACCGCCGGTTTAAATTTGTTACTTGCTTCAGGTATAAGTGAATTAAATTCATCTAACATTTCAATGGATTTTTGGGTAGTTTCTGAACACTTAGTATTATCCACAACCAAACTAACCTGCGGGCTTGTTCTGTTAACTATGGCCTTTATTTTATCTGTACTAATATCTAAGGGGCTAATCCTTTCCAGGGATTTGATAGCTTCTTCAATCTTTTCCAGCCCTTTTTCCAGCACCAGCTTAATCAGGTCTATAAATTCTTTTTCCTTTTTGATATAATACTGATGGTATATTTTTTGGAGCCTAGGGTTAGCTTGTCGCAGTGCTGTGCTTGAAGCTAATGCCCCGGGCTTTCTTTGTAATGTCTCCAAGTAATGATCAATCTTAATGCTCCACTCATTGAATCCTAATTTCCTGCTATGCTCTGCAATTTTAGCCCCCTCGTAGAAACACTTAACACAGTCAGAGTATACCTTCACAAATACCATTTTACCTACGTGTTGCTCCGGAACGGAATAGTGGCAACTATCTACTGTAATTGTTGAGTATTTGTCCACTCTATGGTCGGCTGCCCTGGCAGCATCATACATAGGCATTTTAGGTAGTAGCCATTCTTTTTCTTGTCTTAAAATTTCAAATGCAGTCTGGTTGTTGTTTAGTTTTTGTGGTTTGTTATTTAATTTAAAACAAACTTCTTCTAGGTAGTTGTTTGCTTCTTCAAGTGATTCAAAGCTATCCCTGAAGGCAAAGGCCTTACGTCTTACATACTCAACGCTACGTTCTACGTGACCTTTCTCGTTTCCAGCCCGTATATTGCAAAACCTAAATTTAAAACCATAATACATTGACAGTTTTAACAAGTTATCAGTTGGTTCTTTTTCATTACTTCCTACAAATTTTTTAATTACTACTTTCATATTGTCATAAACCATCGTTCTATAAACACCATTAATACCATCAAAGAATAGGGCATGGGCCTCATTAAAACAGGCGGTATCTTGTTTGGTAAATAGTCTGGAATATCTGAAGTTACCTTTTGCTCCTGTAAAAACAGCCATTTGGTATGTTTTAAACCCAGCACCAAGATCTAGTTTGACTTCACCCCAATCAAATTCACAAATATCCCCCAACTCGTACTCTGCTTTTATATAGGCTTCGCCACCTTTATTCGTTAGTTTTCTAATTGTGTTGCAAACTGTGGGGTAACTAATATCATATCCATCAGCCATAAGTGCTTCATAAATATCAATTTTCTTCTTTTGCTGCTTGGCTTGTCCTCTAGCTCTTTTTTGTTCGTTTTCTTTTAGGTAATATTTAATTTTATCAACAATCTCATCAGTTAGCTTTCGTTTACTTCGGTTAGCACTGTTGTATTTAGGCTTTTCAACTATATAGTCAGTTAATTCTTTTACATCAATGTTATTATCTGCTTGTAATAGCTGATTACGCCTTTCTTCATAATCCCGCACATATTTGGTTACAGTCCGTCTATTGATACCAGTTTCTTTGGAAATTGCTCTTAATGATTTCCCATCTCTAAAAGCGGAGATAACAATATGCTGCTTTTCACTCAAAGTTATCACTCCGTTTTGCTCCCTCCATAAAGTTATTTACAGAGGGTATTTTACTTTTTAGTGGTGTATTTTTCAATTATTATCCTGGTGTACTTTTATTTTATTACAAGCAGAAGGTAGTTTTCGACAAGAAAACGGTAAAAACAGCGAGCATCGAGGTTATAGGCTACGAGTGTGCCTTTTGCCTGCTCTTTTGCTTCTTGGTATTCAAGAAACAGGTCATGGGCGTCGAATAGTTTCATTATAAAAAGGCCTCCTTTAAATTTAGGCCCTTGCATAAATATACATTCAGTTAATAAATATTCACAGCTTCCTATAACCCCAGAAAATTTACTTACGAGCTTCGGAGAACTCGGCTTACAGACTTGCTCGCACAATTTTTTAAATTTAAAATGCTATTTTGTAACACATTGTGTAGGCCTGCCATATGATGTATTGATTAAATAATTAAGGAGGCAGATATAATGGGTTACTATGGTGGCGGCGGTTATGGAGATAATTCTTGGATTGTATTTTTAGTTTTGATTCTTTTATTAATGGGATCCCCAGGTTATGGTGGCGGTTATGGTGGTGGATTCTACGGTGTTGAAAATAAATAGTTAAACAAGGGCCTCACAGTATTGGTGAGGCCCTTGTTTTGTGTCCGTCATCCCCCCAAGGTAATATCTTGGTTTTGATACCAATCCAGTGCTTGGTAAAAATGCTCTGGCTGGAAATCTGGCCACAGGTGATCAATTATAAAAAAGTCTGCATAGATGGACTGTACTGGTAAAAAACCACTTAGTCGCCGGCGACCACCCCATCTGATAATTAAATCAATTCGCGATATATCGGCAGAGGCAATACTCTCGTGTAATTTGCCCCCACCGCTGCCGCGGGTTAAGCCATGGTTTAAATCCCACTTCCAACCGTAGTTGACCAAAAAGTTTACTTTAATTAAACCTCGACCGAATTTCTGCCTAGTGGTAAAGGGCAGCAGTTCTTTAGGAAATTGAGGTGATTCAGAGTTACCAATAACTAATAATGATGCATCTCTGTTGGCTAGAATATTGACCGCATCTACACAGGCTTTTTGAAAAGCTTGTTTTTGTTCCGCCGGGCGTTTGGTATTGTCTTGGGTAAATCCATAAAAAGTTAGTTCTGGAATGCCTAATTCTAAACAGGTTTCGTAAAGTAAAAAACCTGGGTTGACCCCATGACTATAACCATCTTGTTTGCGATATCCATTTTGCACAGCCCATCTTCTATTGCCATCGGGAATGATGCCGATGTGTTTTGGTAACCGCTTAAATTTAACTGGAGCCATGTTTGCACCTCGAAAATTATAAATATTTGCGTTATATGGTTAATATTAGCCTTCTGGCAGCTGCATATACATTAAAAATGTTGGTATCCCAAAAATCTATATTAAGCATTGGGATGGTTTTTGCTATAATGATAGAGAAAGGGAGGTGCAGCTCATTAATTTATCACAGAGATTAAAAGAAAATGGTATGCTACAGCCAAACCGGGAGGCCATAGTATACAATGATAAACGCATTTCATATCAAGAGCTGGATCAACTGGTAGATAGATTTGCAAATGGATTGATATCCCTAGGGGTAAAACCTGGGGATAAAATGCTAATTTCTCTGTCAAATTGTCCTGAGTTCATCATTGCTTATTATGCTGCACTAAGAATGAAGGTAGTTGTGGTACCTGTAAATCCAAGTTATACAACTGGTGAATTAGCTGTTATTATGAACGATTGTCAACCCAGTGTGGTGGTTACTGCGGAAGCAAGTTTAAATACCTTTAATAATTTAAATTTGACCACTAACCCAAGGTTTATTGCCATTAATGCCGCCAGTGGCAATGATCGGTATTTTTCCTTTGATGGTTTAATGGAGAGTAGTGATGCTGCGGCCATCGATATTCAAAATGACCAGAAAGACATAGCTGTACTTTTGTATACATCAGGCACCACAGGGGCCCCAAAGGGGGCAATGCTAACCAGTAAAAACTTATACAGCAATGCGGTGGCCATTACAGAGGTTTTGGAGATAACCAGCGATAATAAAATATTTTTGGTTGCCCCGGTATATCATGCGGCAGCGCAATCTGTTTGCATGAACACTGCCATTAATTGTGGTGCCACGTTAGTTATCCACAATCGTTTTTTGGGTCCACAAATACTTTTGGAAACCATTGAGAAAGAGAAAGTAACTTTTTTATTTGGACCACCTATTTTTTATGTGTTATTGTGCAATTATACCGATTATTATCAACACAACTTTGAGTCACTGCGCTATGTTATATCTGGGGCAGCAGCGCTGCCAGAAAGTGTCTTTAATAAATTTAAAGATATCTATGGTATAGAAATTATTGAAGGCTATGGATTATCTGAGGCTTCACCGGTGGTATCGGTAAATCCATATCGTGGTACTAAAAAGGTTGGTTCTATCGGGTTACCGCTGCCAGACGTACAAGTTAAAATTGTGGACGATGATTTTAACGAACTGCCGACTGGGCAAATTGGGGAGTTGGCAGCAAAGGGTCCCAACATCATGAAGGGTTATTATCAGAAAGAAACAGAGACCAAACAGGTTTTGCTCAATGGTTGGTTGCGTACCGGTGACATGGCCTATATTGATCAGGATGGTTATATTTTTCTAGTGGATCGCAAAAAAGACCTAATCATTAGGGGCGGTATGAACATCTACCCCAGAGAAATAGAAGAGGTTTTACACACCCATCCCGATGTATTGGAAGCGGCAGTGGTTGGGATACCGGATGAACTAAAGGGAGAAGAATTGAAGGCGTTCATTGTCACCCGGTCTGGCAATGAGATTAGTATAAGAGAAATAAAAGAATTATTAAAGGATAAGGTGGCATCCTTTAAAATACCAAAGCATTTTGTTTTTGTACCAGAACTACCCAAAAACTCCTCGGGTAAAATATTAAAAAGAGAGCTACAAAAGACACCTTAGGGTGTCCTTAGTAGCTCTCTTTGTGTAATTTCGGGCTGTCCTTACTCAGCATTTAAAATTTTTCTTATTTGTTCTCCGGTTAAAATTCGCTGATCCTCTAACTGCTTAGTAATGGCATTGAGGACAGGCCTTTGTTGTTCCAAAGTCTTTAACACCGTTTGATATTCTGGTATTACTACCTGTTGGTAAAGGTGTGCTTGCTCTTCTTCCGTTAAGGTGTCCCACGCCACTGGGCCAACGGGTGATAAACCGTTGTTGCAGAGTTTGATCACCAACTCCTTAACAGTGTTTAAATCATCGCTGGCACTGATATATTGTTGACCATCACTGCACATCACTTCTTCCGCCGCCAGACCAGCTAGGTAAATTCTGATACTTTTATATATGTCTTCTTTGGTTAATAGTCTTGAGCTGGATTGTCCCACAACAAAACCGCTTGGTAGGGACTGACCAAACCAACCGTGGACCTTTGAAATATCGGTTGTGTTTATAATTTCTGCTTTAACGGTGCTACCTGGCAACTCTATTTCTCGCATCACTGCATGCCCAGCTTCGTGAATGGCAATGCGATTAAGTTCAATGGTGGTCCAGGGGTCTGGCTTACCGATCAAATTGCCAATGCCGTAAGTATAAAAGGATGATAGCGCCAACGTAATGGTGGAGGCAGCTACACCAACAATTACTGCATAGGTGGCAATGGTCACCGTTTGTTGGTAACTAAACTGAGGTTTGACCAGTTTTTGGATTATAAAAAGAAAGACAGCACCAAGCATAATTAAACCAAGGGTAATAAAAGTCAGCCTGCTTAGTACGTCATTTATGTTTACCAGTAGTTGATACTGTTGTATAAATACCAGTTGGTGCAAAGGCAGATAAGCTGCTGCCATATAACCCACTGACAATAATAAAAGAATTGCGGTAAGCATAAAATACCTCCTTTCAATATAAATCGACAACGTTTTGTTTCCACAACTAAGGCACATATTCCTGTCTAATGTAAAATAAAAAAGCAGGCATAAACGCCTGCTTTTGGTGCCATGGGACGGAATCGAACCGCCGACACGAGGATTTTCAGTCCTCTGCTCTACCGACTGAGCTACCGTGGCCAATATGGTGGGCGATGACAGGATCGAACTGCCGACATCCTGCTTGTAAGGCAGGCGCTCTCCCAGCTGAGCTAATCGCCCTTATTGCGACAATGGTTATAATAACAAAATATGCCCTTAATGTCAACTTTTTTAGGTAAAAAAATGCTGGACCGCTAAGTCCAGCCTAACTGTATAAGTATAGATAGTTATACAATTGAGAGAGAAAAGATTAGTGTCCTAGATATAATATATGAAAGTCAAAGCAAAAAACTGTCATCTATACGACAAAAACCTTATAAAATCTCTAAAAATAACCTATAAAATGACATTACCTCCTACGCTTAAATTTAATGAATCCTAAAACGAATAAAAGTCCCCCAATACCTCCTACCAGACCGGCATTTTCCCCCATAAACATACTGGCACCGATGGTTAAAAAGCCAATTAGTCTAAGAAACCATTGTATTTTTGGCAGCATTGGTTAATTCACCTCCGTAATAGTTAAGTAGTTATTTACCATATAAAAAGAAGTTCTAAATTTAAAGCTAAAGTATAATTATGGAAAATAGAGAGAAGCTTGTTATTTTTTTTTCAAACCTATAGATTTTTAGAAGGATTATTTACATTGATATAGAATAGATTATAACAAAAGTTTCTAAATTTTTATTAATAAAGTTTTACAGTGCTTTAAAATTTTAGATATTTATAACAATAATGGGTTAGGACAATAATTATACTTGTATAAAACATAATAATATGATATCATTTAACAAACAATTTATTAGTTGCTTAACAAACAATTTTTGTTAGTGAACAAAGGCACAAACCCTCAACAAATATTTTTTTAATTCGCTGTGTTCACATTATCACAATCACAAACTTCGACATATTTCTTCTTGTTTTTATATATATATCTTGTGTTATTGAAGGGGGGAGGCAGTATGTCTGAAGCGGATGGTATAAGGAAGTACGACCCAGAGTTTACAAAAAGAGTTTATCAAATGGATAATGGCCGTTGGGTGAAAAAGTGTATGCAGTGTGGTATCTGCCCCACTACGTGTACTTTGAAGGGAATGATGGATCACTCACCGCGAAGAATTATCCAACTTATCCGTGCCGGTGCGAAGGATGAGGTTTTAAACAGTAATACTATGTGGTTATGTACTTCATGTTATACATGTGCTTGTCGCTGCCCACGGGGTGTACCAATGATGGATATCATGCATGATCTCTGTCATCTGGCCGAAGAAGAAGGAATTAAAAACAACAAGGCTCTAATGTCAAAGGTATTTTATAACGACGTGGCCAATCGTGGCCGTGTTTGGGAGGGTGGCTTAACCCTGAAGTATGGTTTAAAACTTGGCATTGGCAATGCGTTAAAACTGGCCCGTGAAATGCAAGATGTCGGTATGGAAATGTTTAAACATAAACGTATCCCGATTATACCGGCAAAAGGCATCAAAAACCCTAGTAAACTAAGAGCTATAGTTGATAAAGCGACAGCTTTGGCAAAGGAGGAGGGCTAATATGAAATATAGTTATTATCCGGGATGTGCCAGTGAAGGAACCGGGGCAGCTAACTATTATGCTTTCCTAGCGGTTGCTAAAGCATTGGGTATAGAGTTGGAAGAGATAGAGGATTGGAACTGTTGCGGTGCCACCGTTGCTTCCAGTGTTATTGGCGAATTTCCAGCCCAGGTGGTGGCGGCACGGAACTTAGCGTTGGCTGCAAAAAAACCAAACGATATTATCACCGCCTGTAGTTCCTGCTATGCAATTTTAGGCTTGGCCAATAGGAAGTTTGCAGAGGAAAAGTTTAAAGAGAAAGCTAATATCGCTTTAAAAGAAGATGGTTTAGCTTACAATGGCAATTTAAATGTACGCTTTATACTGGATGTTTTGGCCAATGATATTGGAACAGAAAAAATTGCAGCGGCGGTGAAAAAGCCTTTGACTGGGTTAAAGGTTGCTGGTTATGTGGGATGTCAAAGTGTTAAGGCGTTGTACAAAGAATATGATGACCCTGAGTACCCTAGTGCAATGGATAAAGTTATCGCTGCCCTTGGTGGTCAACCGGTTGATTTTGAAAACCGGAGCAAGTGTTGTACAGGATCAATGGCTTTAAGTGCACCAGATATTACCATTACAGCAGTACACCCAATAATTGAAGGGGCTGCTAAGGCTGGGGCGGATATTATTGTTACCCCTTGTCCATTATGTCAAATGAACTTGGATGTATACCAGGGTAAAGCCAATAAACAATTTGGCACCAATTATCAGTTACCGGTGCTGTTTATTACTCAATTGATGGCATTGGCTTATGGGTTGAGTAATGATCTCGGTCTTAAGTATTGCGTAGTTTCACCAAAGCAAAAGTTGGCCAGTTGGTTGTAAAAATAATGTAGAAAAAACTTTGAAACTTTTTTCTCAAACAAGAAGGAAAAATTATATTTATATGGAATCTTACTATAAAAAGGTAAGCAAATAATAAAGATTAGCGTAAATTAAGTATCACTGCAATTGACCTTGTGAGCGATATAACCTTCACAATTCGACAATTTGCAGTGTAATATTACAAAAATATAAAAATAAAAAGGAGGCACAAGCAAATGGCACTAGTTCAACCCCATGGTGGAAAGTTGACACCGGTCTTGGTACCTAACGAACAACGCCCTGAATATGTAGCAAAAGCTAAAACTCTGCCAGTGATCAGAATGAGCTCTCGCGAAACTTCTGACGCTCTGATGATTGGTATGGGTGCTTTCAGTCCGTTGACTGGCTACATGAACAAAGCTGACTACGAAAGCGTAGTAGAAACCAAGCACCTTGCAAATGGTCTGGCATGGCCAATTCCCATTACTTTATCCGTAACTAAAGAACAGGCTGCTGAACTGAAAGAAGGTCAAGAAGTAGCGCTGGTTGACGACGAAACCGATATTTATGTTGCTATTCTAACTGTAGAAGATAAATATGAATACGACAAAGTTAAAGAATGCAAATCTGTGTTCTTCACAGATGACGCTGAGCACGCCGGCGTGCAAAAAGTTATGTCCCAAGGCGAAGTTAACATTGGTGGTTCAATTGTAACCTTCAGCGAATTGGGATACGCCAGAAATTATGCTGGTTTCTATGCCCATCCAGCAGAAACCCGTGCGCTCTTCGAATCTAAAGGTTGGAACACAGTGGCCGCTTTCCAAACCCGTAACCCATTGCACCGCTCCCACGAGTTCCTGTGCAAGATTGGTAACGAAGTTTGTGATGGTCTGTTCATCCACCCAATCGTTGGTAAATTAAAGCCCGGCGATATTCCGGCTGAAGTTCGTTTCAAGTGTTACCAAGCTCACTTAGAGAACTACTTCAACCCAGCCACTGTAGCACTGAAAGTTTATCCGATGGAAATGCGCTATGCTGGTCCTAGCGAAGCTATCCTGCATGCTATCTTCCGTCAAAACTTTGGTTGCAGCCACATCTTAATCGGTCGTGACCACGCTGGTGTTGGTAGTTACTATACACCATATCAAGCTCAAGAAATGTTTGATCAATTCAAGCCAGGCGAAATTCTGTGTCAGCCAATTAAAGTTACTGCTTCTTACTACTGCAAGAAGTGTATGGGTATGGCTACAGAAAAGACTTGCCCACACGGCCCAGAAGATCGCATTGCCATCAGTGGTACTAAAGTTCGCGCTATGTTTGCAGCAGGCGAATTGCCACCGCTTGAATTTGGTCGTAAAGAAGTACTAGAAATCCTCACTGAGTACTATCAGAGTCTAAACAAGTAATTTATTGAAATTAAGGATTAAGGGTTGGGAGAGAAAAGGTTAGTGTCTATAAATATAAAAAAACCTCTCTCCCACACACTTCAACTAAAATCCAAAACTATGGGAATAGGAGGTTAAATTATGCCTAGTTATGTAATTCAAGAAAAGTGCGATGGCTGCAAAGGTCAGGACAAAACAGCTTGTATGTACATTTGCCCTAACGACCTAATGGTTCTGGACAGAGAAAAAATGAAAGCCTACAACCGTGATGTATCAATGTGCTGGGAATGCTACTGCTGTGTTAAGATTTGCCCACAACAAGCTATTGACGTTCGTGGTTATGCTGACTTTGTACCTATGGGTGCCAGTGCTGTACCTTTAAGAAGTTCTGACAACATTATGTGGACCGTTAAGTTCCGTAATGGTAGCATTAAACGCTTTAAGTTCCCAATCAGAACCACTGAAGAAGGTAAAGCTGTTCCTGATGGTGGCTACGAAACACCTGGCGAATTAAATGATGAGCTTCTGTTTACTGAGCCTGCATCAATTGGTTTAGATGCATTACCAACTTTGAAAAAATAATTATTTAAATTTTAAATACTGATAATAACGAATTTAGAAGGAGGTTAATATAATGCCGGTTAACTTTGAAACTGTTGAAGTTACTACTGATATTTTAATCCTCGGCGGTGGTATGGCTGCGTGCGGTGCTGCTGTAGAAGCTGCTTATTGGGCAAAGAAAAATGGTTTACAAGTAACTCTTGTTGACAAAGCTGCTATGGACCGTTCAGGTGCTGTTGCTATGGGTCTGTCAGCTATTAACCAATATCTAGGCCTTGCAAAAGGTGAAAACACTGTAGAAGATTATGTAGCATACGTTAAGAATGACTTGATGGGTATTGCTCGTGATGACTTGGTTTACAACATTGCTCGCCACGTTGACTCCTCCGTGCATCTGTTTGAAAAATGGGGTCTGCCAATTTGGAAAAACGAAGAAGGCAACTATGTGCGCGGTGGCCGTTGGCAAATCATGTTAAACGGTGAATCCTACAAAGTAATTGTTGCTGAAGCTGCTAAGAACGCTCTCGGCACTGACAACATCTATGAGCGGGTTTACATTGTTGAGCCTTTAATGGATGGCGACAGAATCGCTGGTGCTATCGGTTTCAGTACCCGTGAAGAAAAAATTTACGTTTTCAGAGCAAAAGCAGTTCTGGCTGCTATGGGTGGTTGCGTTGGCGTATTTAAGCCTCGTTCCACTGGTGAAGGTTTAGGCCGTTCCTGGTACCCACCATTTAGCTCTGGTTCTTCTGCATACTTTACAACCGTAGCTGGCGCTGAAATGACTTGTCAAGAAGTTCGTTTCATCCCTGTACGTTTTAAAGATGCTTATGGTCCTGTTGGTGCTTGGTTCCTACTCTTTAAATCACAAGCCACTAACGCATTGGGCGAAAACTACATGCAAACCAACCGTGATGCGCTGAAAGATTACGGCGTTTACGGTACAGTTAAGCCTGTGCCAGCTAACCTGCGTAACTATCTATCAATGATCGACGAAAACGCTGGTAAAGGACCTATCTACATGCAGACTGCAGAAGCTATTGCCAACTTGGCTGCAGAATATAAAGACGATCCTAAGGCATTCAAGAAGAAAATGAAGTCCTTAGAAAACGAAGCTTGGGAAGACTTCTTGGACATGACTGTATCACAAGCCATCCTGTGGGCAGCTTGCAACATTGCTCCTGAAGAAAGAGCTTCTGAAATTGCTGCTGCAGAACCTTACTTCATCGGTTCACACTCCGGTGGCTCAGGTGCTTGGGTATCCGGTCCTGCAGATATAGCTCCACCTGAATTACAGTGGGGTTACACCAACATGACAACCGTTAAGGGTCTGTTTGCAGCTGGTGACGCTTCTGGTGCTTCCAGCCACAAGTTCTCCTCCGGTTCACACGCTGAAGGACGTATTGCTGGTAAAGCTATGGTTAAGTTTGCTGTAGAAAACCCAGAATTACCAAACGTTGATGCTGCCAAGGTTGAAGAACTGAAGGCTAAAATCTTGAAGCCGATGGTACTCTTCGAAGAAAAGAGCGGCTTTACCACTGACCCAGACGTTAACCCAGAATATATCCTGCCTAAGCAGTATATGTTCCGTCTACAAAAAATGATGGATGAGTATGCTGGTGGTGTATCCGCTAGATTCCAAACCAGTAAAGCGTTGTTGGAAAAAGGTCTTGATTACCTAATGATGTTGAAAGAAGACAGTGAAAAATTAGCAGCCCGTGATCTGAACGAGTTAATGAGATGTTGGGAAAACATCCACAGAACCTTACAAGCTGAAGCTCACATTCATGCTGTATTGTTCCGTGAAGAAACTCGTTACCCAGGTTACTACTTCCGTACTGACCTACCAAAAATGGACGAAGAAAACTGGCTCTGCTTCGTTAACCAAACCTACAATGCCGAAACTGGCGAGTGGACAATGATGAAGAAGCCTATGTTCAGACTGTTTGAATAAACTAGATAACTAGTTTGACAAATAAATGGCCCGTGGCCCTTACAGGCCACGGGCCATATCAATATCTAGATTTATATTAAAAATTTTGTAACTTATTTATTATTTATTAGTGCCTATCCACTGATAATTGGAATAGGGGTGAAATGATGGGAAACAAAAGTATATTAGTCGTGGGTGGCGGTATGAGCGGTATCACTGCCGCTGTTGAAGCTGCCGAAGCTGGTTGCGAAGTTTTTCTAGTGGAGAAGAATTCCTATCTGGGCGGTAAGGTGTCCCAAATCAACAAATACTTCCCTAAAATGTGTCCGCCAAACTGCGGTTTAGAAATTAATTTTCAACGGATTAAAAAGAACCCCAAAATTAGAGTGCTAACTCTTGCTGAAGTAGAAAGTATCTCCGGTACAGAGGGAAACTTTGATGTGAACATTAAATTGAATCCCCGCTTTGTTACTGATAACTGCACCGGTTGTAATAAATGTACCGAAGTTTGTCCTGCAGAAAGAGCTAATGATTTTAACTTTGGCTTAGACAAAACCAAGGCTATTTATTTGGCCCAACCCTTTGCCTTTCCAATGAAGTACGCCATTGATGTTGCTGCTTGTCAAGGTGTCTCCTGTGGCAAGTGTGTTGAAGCTTGTGAATATAGCGCCATTGACCTCAATATGCAACCTCAAACAATGACGGTTAATGTTGGTGCCATTATTTGGGCCACTGGTTGGAATTCCTACGATGTGGAAAAATTAAGTAATTACGGCGGTGGCCGTTATGCCAACGTGGTTCCAAATATTGTTTTAGAGCGGATGGCTGCTTTAACTGGCCCCACTGCAGGCAAAATTCTGCGCCCATCTGACCAAGCCGAACCAAAGAATATTGCTTTTGTACAATGTGCTGGTTCCCGCGATGAGCATCACCTTAAAACATGTTCTTCCGTATGTTGTATGGCTACTTTAAAACAAATTAACTATGTTAAAGAACAATACCCCGATGCTAAGGTGACGGTTTACTTTATGGATATTCGGGCGATGGGTAAACATGAGGATTATTATCAGCAGGTAATGGAACAAGACATTAAGTGGATTAAAGGTAAGCCCAGTGAAATTAAAGAAAACCCTGATAACCAAAACCTATTGGTGTTATCAGAGGATCAATTCACCCAAGAAATTAATACCCTTGAATATGACATGGTTGTACTGGCCACAGGTATGGCTCCGGCAACAGCTGACGTTAAAGTTCCCGCAGAAATGAACTATGACGTTGATGGATTTGTATTGGCTGGACCTGGCATTTATGGCGCTGGCTGCACTAAAAAACCTGGGGATGTTGCTACATCAGTCCAGGATGCCACCGCTACTGTGCTGAAGGCGATACAATCTACGGTGAGGGGGTAATGTAATGGACAAAAAAGTAGGAGTTTATATTTGTACCGGTTGTGGTATCGGTGATGCCCTGGATGTTGATGCTATTTCCAACGTGGCAAGTAAAGAATATAAAGTTCCGGTATGTAAAAATCATCCCTTCCTCTGTGGCTCTGAGGGTGTAGAACTGATTAAAAAGGACATAGAGGCTGAGGAGATTAATTCAATAATTATTGTTGCCTGTTCTAAGCGGGTTAATTATGATGTGTTTGATTTTGGTGGCGATAAAATAGTGGAGCGGGCCAATTTGAGAGAGCATGTGGCCTGGGTACACGAAGAAGATGATGAAGACACCAACATGTTGGCTGAAGACGTCATTCGCATGGCTTGCACTAAGGTTAAAGCGATGGAATTACCAACTCCATATGAAGTGGAAGATGCTTCTAAAGCCATCCTGGTGGTGGGTGGCGGTTTGGCTGGTATGACTGCTGCTTTAGAATCTGCCAAAGCTGGTTACAAAACAGTGTTGGTGGAAAAGGAAGCTAATCTAGGTGGTTGGTTAAATAAACTCTACAAAGTGACACCATTAAAGGCCCCTTATACCGAACTGGAAGATCCAGCGGTGGCTGAAAGGGCGAAAGAACTGACTGAAAACCCCAACGTAACTGTCTATACATCGGCTAAGATTAAAAAGATTGCCGGTGCACCTGGGATGTTTGATGCCACCATTGATGCCAATGGTAAAGAAGTGGCTGAACGGGTTGGTGCCATTGTACTGGCCTCCGGTGCAGTACCAGTAGAAGCTGAAAAAATTAATTATTTAGGCTACGGTCAATATAAAAACGTGATTACCCATGCGGAATTGGAACAAATGGCTAAAAGCGGCAAGCTTGTGCGTCCTTCTGACGGACAGGAAGTAAAGAAAATTGCCTTTATTCAGTGTGCCGGTTCCAGGGATAAAGAGCGTTTGCCCTATTGCTCCCATGCCTGCTGTATTGAATCTTTAAAACAGGCCACTTATGTTACGGAGTTAGCTCCGGATGCTTCCACTTATATCTTCTATAAGGATATTCGTTCATCGGGTACTTACGAGCACTTCTATGCTAAGGTGCAAGAAACCGGTGCGGTATTCATTAAAGGTGAGATTAAATCTGTCAATGAAGCTGGCGATGGTTCGTTAACTGTTCAGTCAGAAGATGTTTTGTTGGGCGGTACAGCCCAAGTTGAAGGTGTAGACCTTGTGGTATTGGCCACCGGTATGGTGCCAAGCACTGCCTTTGGTCACGATCATGCATTAGAGGCTCAAGATGAAGCACAAGACGAAGCGGCCGCCGCCACTGAAGAGGATGCTGCACCAAAAGACATAATTCTTGCTTCTGACATTCTAAACTTGGAATACAGACAGGGCCCGGAATTACCGACGTTGAAGTATGGTTTCCCGGATTCACATTATATCTGTTTCCCCTACGAAACCCGTCGAACAGGTATATACGCCGCCGGATCTGTAAGGGCACCAATGGATATGGCTAAGGCTGTAACCGATGCTACCGGTGCAGCGCTAAAGGCCATTCAATGTGTGGAACAAACCGCTCAAGGTGCAGCTCTACACCCCAGAAGTGGCGACTTATCATATCCTGAGTTTAACTTAAATCGTTGTACCCAATGTAAACGTTGCACTGAGGAATGTCCTTTTGGTGCCATAAACGAAGACGCCAAGACTAACCCATTGCCGAACCCAACCCGTTGTCGGAGATGCGGTACCTGTATGGGGGCTTGCCCAGAGCGGATTATTTCCTTTAAGAACTATTCAGTACCAATGATTGGTAATATAATTAAATCCATTGAAATTCCGGAAGAACTGGACGAAAAGCCCAGAATTCTAATCTTTGCTTGTGAGAACGACGCTATACCTGCCTTAGATATGGCTGGTATCAACCACTTGAAATACAATCCATGGATACGGATTATACCCGTTAGGTGTCTTGGTTCACTGAACTTGGTATGGATCGCTGACGCTATGAGTTCTGGATTTGACGGTGTGTTATTGATGGGCTGCAAGCATGGCGAAGATTATCAGTGCCACTTTATTAAAGGTAGTGAACTGGCTGAAATCCGCCTATCTAAAGTTTCGGAAACCTTAGATAGATTAGGCTTAGAGTCTGAGCGTGTACGCGCTGTTGAAGTTAACATTATGGATTATATGGAAATTCCCAAAATGTTAGATCAGTTTGCTGAGGACCTGGAGGAGTTTGGTCCTAACCCAATGAAGGATTTCTAAGTCATAAAAAATTTGTATATCGAACAAAGAAAAGACACTACCCAACGGGCAGTGTCTTTTCTTTGCATAAGTATTGGCCTAACGTCTTAGTTGTTTGTCAAGATTTCTAAACTTGTTAGCTATATAGTTTAATAATATTAAATTGTCTAAATTTATTTGTTTTCCATTAATATACTTGAAGCAGGGCATTCCGGTTTGTTATAATTAGCTAGTTACAGTGACAATCTTTATTGTCACAGATAAGAAAATACCTTATAATGTCACTCGTATGCGAATCAAATTAGATTTATTAAATATATTAAATAACATGAATTTCTAACTAAGCTACATATTGTACTAATAGGATATAACTCTATAAAATTTTAAGGAGTGATGTTTGTAAAAAGTTAAACAAAAAAATGAATATTATTCTGACACCATAAATTAGGAGGTGAATATTTTTTTTACGTTTATGCGAAGTTAATGAAAAAGTTGGTAACAAGGTGTAGCGATATTTGAATACTAAAAGTAATACAGCAGAATACTAGATAGAGTGGCTGCTGGAATATTTATAATGTTATTAGATCATAGAATTTGTCTTTTTGGAGGTGTGTCATATGGATCAGATTGGAAAAGTGAAACAGATGGGTTTCGGACAAGCATTCAGAACAAATTTTCTGGGTGACGCTCCGAACTGGTACAAAACAACTATTCTCGCCTTTCTGGTGTTAAACCCTATTTTGATGTTTACCGTCGGTCCGTACGTTACCGGTTGGTTGTTGATTGCCGAATTTATCTTTACCCTTGCCATGGCGCTAAAATGTTATCCGCTCCCTGCCGGTGGACTGCTGGCCATCGAAGCCGTTGTGCTTGGGCTTACTAGCCCGGAAGCGATCTATCACGAAGTTGCATTGAACCTCCCGGTGATTCTGCTTCTGATGTTCATGGTTGCCGCGATTTATTTTATGAAAGAAGGTCTTGTGTACCTGTTTACCAAGATCCTTACTAAGGTACACTCTAAAATCGCCCTTGCATTCCTGTTCTCTATCATGGGTGCATTTCTTTCCGCTTTTCTGGATGCATTAACGGTAACGGCGGTGATTATCGCGGTGGCATATGGGTTCTACGGCATTTTCCACAAGTATGCTTCAGGTGGCGAAAATGAAAAGTATGCCGTCAATAGCGACAATAGTGTTGATAAAAAATATCAGGAGGACCTAGACCAGTTCCGGGGTTTTTTGCGCAATTTGATGATGCACGGTGCTGTGGGTACTGCGCTGGGTGGTGCAACGACCCTGGTTGGTGAACCGCAGAACCTACTAATTGGCACCATTATGGAATGGAGTTTCGTTGATTTCTTTGTAAACTGTGCACCTGTATCTATCCCGGTACTAATCGCCGGTCTTGCAACTGCCATTCTTCTTGAAGTCACCAAGTTTTGGGGGTACGGTTATCAGCTTCCAGAATCCGTGCGCAAGGTTATGGAAGATGACGTCAAAGCCAAAGATGCTGCGATGGATATTCGTGATCGTGTACGCTTGATTATTATGGCCATAGCCGGCGTGCTGTTGATTTTAGCGCTGGCGCTGCATTTGGCAGAGGTTGGTATTATCGGGCTGACAATTATCATTCTGCTTACCGCTTTAAATGGGGTTACTGATGAAGGAAAAATCGGTCATGCCTTTGAAGAAGGATTGCCCTTTACTGCACTGCTGATTGTGTTTTTCTCCATCGTTGCAGTTATTCATGACCAGCATCTGTTTGCGCCCATCATTCAGTGGGTACTGAACATGGACGGACAGAATCAACTGGTGGCTTTCTTTGCGGCAAACGGTGCCCTTTCTGCAATCAGTGACAACGTATTTGTTGCTACCATATATATGACCGAAACACAAAAAGCCTTTGAAATGGGCGGCATTGCGGTGGATCAATACAACAAGATGGCAGTTGCAATTAACATGGGTACAAACATTCCTTCCGTTGCTACACCAAACGGTCAGGCGGCGTTCTTGTTCCTGTTAACCTCTGCCCTTGCTCCGCTGATTCGCCTGTCTTACATGGAAATGGTGAAACTGGCTCTGCCATACACCATTGTTATGACTGGCACAGGTTTGCTGGCAACAATGTTTCTGTTATAATTTTAAAATAGCAAATATAAAATGAAGCGCTACATCTAAGCGAAAAGGGGCTATTGCAAAAGTTTGCAACAGCCTCTTTTTTATTATGTAGCCACAAACAAATTGACGTAAATTGAAGGATTAAATTTGTTAATGTAGAATTATATACCAAAAATTATCTTTTTGTTACCGGAGGAGGGTTAATTTGAGACGAATAGTCATTGATAACATCAAAGCAGGAATGTGCGTAGCCCGCCCGGTTTATAACAGTGATGGTCAAATATTGTTAAATAAAGGGGTAATATTAAACAGCAGATATATCCAAAGATTAAAGGAATTTAACATTATTGCCATCTACATAGACGATGGACTACTGCCTGAACTTGAAGTTGATGACGTAATAACTGATGAAACTCGAATTAAAGCGGTAATTAATATTAAGAAAATTTTAGCTAAGCAAACAGACCACAATATAGGTAATAATATTATTGTTCCCACCGCAGTAATTGAATCTGTCAATGACATTATGGACGAGTTATTGAGTACCCATAATATTATGGTAAACTTAACCGATATTAGAAACAGCGATGACTATGTTTTTTATCATTCTGTTAACGTTTGTGTTTTGGCAATCATTACCGGCATTGCCTTGGGCTATGATCGCAGGCGCTTAAAGGATTTGGCAGTGGGGGCAATGCTCCATGACATCGGCAAGATAAAGGTGCCTAAAGAAATTTTAAATAAACCTGGTCGGTTGACAAGTGAAGAATTTGCGGTGATCAAAAAGCATTCTCAATGGGGTTATGAAATGCTAAAAACTAATTTTAATGTTAGTGCTATATCTTGTGTTGCGGCCTATCAGCACCATGAACGATACAATGGCGAAGGTTATCCCCAGGGCTTGGAGGGTGACCAAATCCATGAATTTAGCCAAATTGTGGGTTTGGTTGACATGTATGATGCCATAACCGCAGACCGAGTTTATCGGCAAGCCTTTCCACCCAATGAGGCTTACGAAATGATTGCCGGCACCGGGGATTATTTTTTTAGGTATGATATTGTCAAGGCCTTTTTAGACCATGTAGCAGCTTATCCTGTGGGAACAATAGTAGAATTAAATACTGGGGAACGGGGCATAGTGGTGTCAACCAAAATGGGATTTTCATTGCGTCCCAAAATAAAGTTGCTATACGACAGCGATGGCCAACCAATTTTAAATTGTACATATTTAGATTTAGCAGAGAGTACCAACACAGTGGTAACCCGCATTTTACGAGGAGATGAATTAACCTTAAATTTACTAGCTGGTCGCAAAAATAACCCCTAAGGGTTATTTTTGCTATATTGGCATGAGTATAAAAATTTAAGCATATTTAAAAACTAATAAATACAGTGACTGTGGGAGAGGTGAATCGGTGATTAAAAGTGTAATTAAACAAAAATTATTGATACTAGGGCTATTAATGGCAATGCTGATTGTATTGGCCATTGGCTGTAACAATCAAACTAACACCAAGGACAATCAAAATGAGGATAAAGTAGCTCAGCAAACAGAAAATGTAGTTACCTATCCAGGTATTGGACCCAATACCATTGCAGAAATTGTAGAAAAGGCTAGTCCAGCCGTGGTAAAAATAGAAACCCTGGTGGTGGAGGAAGTTAACAACCCATTGTTAAACGACCCCTTTTTCCGCCAGTTCTTTGGTGGCAACATTGAACCCCAAGCCAAAGCCAGACCGGGATTGGGGTCTGGTTTTATAGTGTCAAAGGATGGTTACATTGTCACCAATCAGCACGTTATTGATGGAGCCAGTAAAATTCAAGTGCGCATTAAAGGTCAAGATGAACCTATACCTGCTGAGGTGGCCGGGGCAGATTATGATTTAGACTTGGCAGTGCTAAAGATTAAGGCCAATAAAGATTTGCCCACGCTAAAACTGGGTAACTCTGATGCCATTAAGGTTGGCCATTGGGTAATAGCCATTGGTAGTCCTTATGGCTTGGAAGATACCGTCACCGTTGGTGTAATTAGTGCCAAAGAACGCCCCGTTGACATTGAGGACCGTCATTACAAGCATTTGTTACAAACAGATGCTTCCATTAATCCCGGTAACAGTGGTGGCCCCTTATTCAATCTTAATGGAGAAGTGGTGGGCATAAATACCGCGGTGAATGCCCAAGCCCAGGGAATTGGTTTTGCTATTCCCACCAGTACAGTACAAGAGGTGCTGGATGAATTAATTGAAATCGGTCGGGTAACTCGCCCTTGGATGGGTGTGCAAATAGAAACGGTCTCAAAGGAGCTGGCTCAGTACTATGGCTTAGATCAGGACTGGGGCGTACTGATAGGTGGAGTGGTGCAGAATAGCCCTGCTCAAATGGCTGGGTTAAAGCCAGGGGATATCATTACTAACATTGATGGTAAAAAGGTGACAACCGTTGATGAACTCACAGATATCGTTGAATCTAAGGAAGTTGGCGAAAAATTAAATGTTGATATTAATCGGTCAGGTCAGAAATTGCAGGTGATACTTAAAGTGGCTGAAAGACCTACCACCGGTAGCTAAAATGTGAGCTAAACACCGCCAGACATGAGGTGGTGTTTACTTTTATTAATGGTCGGAAAAAATAAGGACATGAAAATAAAATTACCCTATGGAGAATCTCAAATAGAAGCGGATATAAATGATGATAACGTTGCCGGCATTATTATGCCAAAGGGCAATAATAGTCAACAATTATCTCGAGATATAGTGGTAACAGCGTTGGCAAACCCCATTGGAAGTGATAGCATCCCTGTTTTGGTTAACCGAAATAAGCCTCGACAAATTGCCATCATCATCAGTGATGTCACCAGACCAATGCCATATGATGATATGCTGCCACCGGTACTCAATGAGTTGTTACAGGCGGGTGTAAAACCAGAACAGGTTACCATTGTGATTGCCACCGGTTGTCATCGACCCAATACCAAGGCTGAAATAATTGCGGCACTGGGCAGTGATATTGCAAACACCTATCACATCATCAACCATGATTGTAAAAGTAATCTTAAATCTGTGGGCTATTTGTCCAGCGGTATCGAATTGTTGATTAACTCGGCGGTAGCCGATGCTCAATTGAAAATTGCGTTGGGATTAATCATCCCCCATAAGTTAGCGGGCTATTCCGGTGGGTCTAAGGCAGTATTGCCTGGGGTTGCTGACTTTAAATCCATTACAGAGAATCATCGACTAATGACTAAACCCCATGTACAGGCCGGCAGTTATGAGCGGAACCCGGTGCGCAAACAAATGAATGAAGCTGCTCGGTTGGCGGGAGTAAACTTCATTCTTAATGTGGTTACTAACCATCAAGACCAAGTGATAGCGGCAGTGGCGGGGGATACCGACTTGGCTTGGCGACAGGGGGTTCAACTATGCCGAGAAAGTGCTTTGGTAAAGGTACCTAAAAAATGCCCGGTGGCGATAATCAGTTGTGGTGGCTACCCGCGGGATCTTAATGTTTATCAGGCAATCAAACCGATAGTCAATGCTGGTAAGCTGATCAATGGCGGTGGAACCATTGTGGTCTGTGCCCGCTGTCAAGAGGGATATGGAGATGAAGTATTTGCCCAATGGGTAACGGAAGCCCGCACCCCGGAGGACATTATTAAACGTTTTAAAGGGGGCTATGCTCTGGGAGGTCATAAAGCATATGTGTTGGCCAAGCTTTTAACCACCAATGAGGTTGTGTTGGTTTCAGATCTCAGCGCTCAGCATACCGAAAATCTTTTTATAAATTATCAGCCGGACATCGCAGCGGCCCTAACCTATGTTGAAAAAAAACACGGCCCGGATTACCGGGCCTGGGTGGTGCCATATGCGGGGTTAATACTACCTGATGTTAAAGCAGATTGATTTTGGTAGCGCCGCAACAACTCCGCTTTACTAATGGCAATCATTTTTGGTACCATTTTAGACCGATGCTTTAGTAAGTGAGAGACGCCCTGGGGGTGAAAAACCACCAACAACCAACGTTGATACCAGGTGGTGGCAAGGCGAAAAATTTTGGGATAGATATCATAGGTGCCAAAGCCAAAAAACCTAGCGCCCCGGTTAATCATGGTAATGCCGGCAACGGCTTTAATGTTGCGATAACGGGGATCGGTGGTCAAAGCCTCCGCCACCAATGGCAACGAATCTTTAACATGGCGCAGCAGTTTAATACCCACTTGCTCAAGGTGGGGTGATTGTGATGTCAGCTTCAGTAACAGGTTGTTGTCAAAGTGCAATTCACCCATTAGGTCACCGGGGTTTAGCATGGTGCCATCGGGTAACGTGATTGGTTGACCGTGGTGTTTACGCACCGCCAGTTTAAAGGTGGCATCCACCGCGCCGTTAATCGGCTTAACACCAGCCAGCCAGGCAAAACACCGTTCCCACAGCTCCCACCAAAAGATGGTGGTGCGTTTTCCGTAACCGAGGTGAGACCAGGCATGTAAAGTTTCTGCGGAGCCAATGCGATACCCTTGCTGTTTAATTTCCTCAATAATCATCGGCAATGCCTTTACCAATACCTGGGGTGCCCGGGCACTGGAACCCACCGGGCCAGCGCTGTCGTGCAACACTAAAATAGCGCCACTTTTTAACCGTCCACTGACCAGTTTAGTTATCCCCTCAGCGGTGCAGTTTTTTGTCCAATCCCAACCCATAAAAGTCCATAATACCGATCGGTGACCGGTTATTAAAAATGTAAAGAAATTGACAATATTAAATACCCCCCAGGGCGGTCGATAAAGCACCGGTGCCTGTGCCGTTACATTTTTCACCAGGGTGGTGGCAATGTCGATGTCCTTAATGGTGGCCCAAGGAGTCATTAGCCAAGCTAAACGATGTTGGCAGCTGTGAATACCAATTTTGTGTCCGGCGGCAATAATTTGTTTAATAACCTCTGGGTGCTGTTGGGCATTGTGGCCGGTGACAAAAAAGGTGGCGGTAATGCGATGGCGTTTCAACACTGCCAGCACTTGGGGGGTATGGATTGGGTCCGGCCCATCATCAAAGGTAAAGAAAATTTCTTTATGCCCCCTTGGCCCCCGTTGAACTGCCCCCAGACTAAAAAGGCGGGTTAGTATTGTGGGCAATAGCGTATAGATGAATAAAATTATTAGGCTAACCTTAATGACGAACAATGAATTTTCCTCCTAGCGAATCATTCTATCCACCGGGTAAAGTAGATAAAATATGGCCATAGCCACCAATATGCAGGCGCTTAAGTAGATGGTAGCCATTGTGCCAATGGCGTTGGTCACAATGCCGCCTAAACCTGGGCCAACGGCCACTCCTAAGCCCTCAATGGTGCCAAATATTCCCCACCCGGTGGCTTGCAGTTCTGGGGAAATTACCTTTGACAATAGCGTATTCCAGGCCGGCAGAATAATGGCATAAGATATGCCCACTAAAGTGGCCAACAAAAACACTGTGGTAATATTTTTAACCAAAGTGATGGTAAATAAAAAGGTGGCACTAAGACCAAAGCCCAGTGTAAGTAGCACCTTCAGCGGCAAGCGATCCACTAACTTACCCATTGGCACCAGAAAAAACAATGCCCCAGCACCGCCGCAAATCAGTAGAAACGCATACTGGTTGTGGTTTAATCCTAACACATTGTTGGCGTAGATGGGAAGCATTGGCAATAGTAAGCTGGCCGCCAGTGTTTGTAAAAACATCCCCGGCAGTAAAATGCGGGTAAAGGAAGATAGACCAGCCATGCGCTTTAACTCGTACCAAAAACCCAACCCTTTGGCACGATGGTTGGGTTTGGCGTTGGGAAAAGTAAAATAAGCTAATACAGTGGCAAATATAAACAATGACACCAGCAGAACCAGAGTGTATTGGTAACTGTGGGCCATGGCAAAATTGATTATCACTGGGCCACTGCCCATGCCAGTTAACCAAACAGCGAAGACTGCCCCCACGCGACCAGCCCGCCCGGGCAGGTTGACCGGAGCCACTAAAGCCATCACCGCTACCCAAACCGGCGACACTCCTAAGCCAAAAATTGCTGCAGCAATCATTAATTTCCAAGGTTCAGTTAAATAGACTAAGCCAACTAACCCCAACAGAGCCGTTAACATACCCAGCCTGACAATGGCACGGCCATGGCGGTCAAAAAATAAACCAGCGGCACCTTTAAAGATAGTTTCAAACAGGTAATGGGCGGACACAACAAAGCCAGCACTGACCACAGAGATACCCAAATGTTTCACTGCATACATGGGTAAGAAGGTAAGGAAAAAAGCTCCCCGGGTGAATTCTGTTAAAAAGACGACCAATAATAAACTGTAATCTCTAAAAGTAAAGTTCAAATTACTACGCACTGTTACCTCCCTAAAAAAAGACTAACAGCTTTATATTCGCTATTATAGAATAAATACCTGCGTTATCCAAAATTGGCAAAAATAAATATCTATTATGATAATTGGATAATTGTTAATATTATATTGCAACTGACTATTTAATTAGCGGAGGAAAAAATGAGAAAACTAAAATCACTAACCCTGGTGCTGTGTGTTTTACTGGCTTTGTTACTACCTGCCACCGTCTGGGCGGCACCGGGGGACAATTTGCAATTGGGTGACCATGGTGATGATGTGAAGTTTTTGCAACAAAAACTTCAGCAAGCTGGCTTTTATCCAGCGGGAGAATTGTCTGGCCATTTTGGTTTAAATACATTGCTGGCAGTGAATGAGTTTGAAGCAGAACACAAATTAAATGATGATGGCATAGTGACTAAGGAAGACTGGCTGGTGTTGGCCCCAGAAGTTTATAACACCGGTGGACAAGCTAAACACTCTGATAAAGTAGTACTTACATATGTGCAAGGAAATATCGGTATGCATTCTTTAGAGGAGAACAGTCAATCTATTGACTATTCGGCCCAATTTAACGCCTTTGTTGCTCCAGATGGCAGAGTAAAATTTGAATATGGTGTCTACCCCAAAGATGGAATGAAGATAGCAAAGGATAATAATATTAAGCCGCTGTTGGTGGTGCACAACATGGCCAATTACCCGGACAACGGTTATGTTTCGGTAACCAGTAAAGAGGTAATTCATCAAGTATTAAATTCTCCAGCAAAACGTCAAAGGGCCATTAAAGATACACTGCAGTTGGTTGAAAAATATGGTTTTGCCGGCGTAAATATCGACTTTGAGGCTATGCCGCCATCGGATCGCAATCAATTTACTTTGTTTTTAACGGAAATGCGGCAGACAATGGCGTCTAGGGGTTATTTAGTAACGGCGGCTTTACAAGCTAAAACAGAAGACAACCCCAGTGGTTATTTTGGGGCCTTTGATTATGCCAAAATTGGTTCGGTGTTGGATTATGCAGTGGTGATGACCTATGATTATAATGGTCCCTGGGGACAAGCCGGTCCGGTGGCAGCTTTGCCCTGGGTTAACGATGTGCTGAAGTATGCCACCAGTGTGATGCCCAGCCAAAAGATATTGATGGGTGTGCCGGCCTACGGTTATAGGTGGTCAATGGCCAATCAAAAAGTGGTGGATACCGGCGTAATACAGTGGCAAAAAGCTAAGGAGCTTACCAAGTATGGGCCAATAAAATGGGACAACCAATCCAGTTCCCCGTATATCAAATATAATAGTAGCAATCTCTATCATGAAGCTTGGTTTGAAAATAAGTACAGTTTGGAAATTAAACTTCAATTGATTAACCAATACAAATTGGGTGGCATTGCATTATGGAAACTGGGTTTTGAAGATGATAGCTTTTGGAAAACAGTAAATGACCACTTATAACTGATCACTTAGTTATTGCAATTGCATTGTATTCTGAATATAATGTAATTGAAATTGAAAATAATTCTCGAATGAGTGGCCATCTTCGCTGGTTGGCCATACCCTGGCGAGAAATATAGAAATTACTACAGTAGGCAATTTAATGGTTAGAGGGTGTAGTTAAAGGTGGTTAAGACAACAGACCATATTAATGATGTAAAAAATATAGTTATAACCGGCAATCCCAATGTAGGAAAGTCGGTTATTTTTAATTATCTCACCGGTGTGTATACCGATGTATCTAATTTTCCCGGCACCACTATGGACATAGTTTGTAGTCGCCGGGGAAATTATGTGTTTATTGATACGCCGGGTATTTATGGTCTGTCCGGGTTTAATAACGAAGAACGGTTAGCTCGGGATATTATACTGAGAGCTGACGTGGTGATTAATGTTGTTGACGCAGTCCACTTGGAACGGGATTTGTTTTTAACCCAGCAATTGATAGATGCCCACATTCCAATTATATTGGTGCTAAATATGATGGATGAGGCTAAAGCCCAGGGGCTTTATATTAAAACAGATGTATTGGCAAAGGAACTGGGGGTTCCGATAATATCTGCGATAGCCGTTAATAATAGTGGTTTGGATGAAATTAAAGACCAATTGCCAATGGTTGAACCGGGACATGCTCTGCCACAATTACAGTCCTTTGTAAAGGGTTTTGATGAAGGGGTACCTTGGCGAGAAGCGCTGTTAACGGCCGAAGAGCACCAGCAGGTTCGGGATGAGATCTACCGTCAGCGTCGGCAGCGGGTTAATGCCATTGTGGCCCAAGTGGTGCGGCAAATTAAAGTACAGGATTCCTTGAGCAAAAAGATTAGTAGACTAATGCTACGGCCGGTTACTGGTGTGCCAATACTGCTGGTAACTCTTTATCTGGTTTATAAGCTAATCGGCGTGTTGGTGGCTCAAACACTGGTTGAATTCACCGAGGGAGTGGTGATGGGGCAGTACTACGAACCCTTTATCCGCCATCTGTTAAGTGTGGTCACTGATGAAAATGGTGCGCTGTGGGCTGTATTGGCAGGAAAGTATGGGCTTTTAACCATGGCGGTGACCTACCTCTTTGGCTTACTATTACCGCTAATTGCTGGTTTTCAATTGGTAATGTCGATGCTAGAGGACAGTGGCTACCTACCAAGAATTGCCACCATGCTGGATCGCTTGTTAATTGGCATGGGGATGAACGGGCAGGCAGTAATACCACTGGTATTGGGATTTGGTTGTGTTACCATGGCCACGATGAGCACCCGAATGTTGGGTTCAGATCGGGAGCGGTTTATTGCCATATTTTTACTGGCCTTTACCATACCATGCTCGGCACAGATGGCCATTATTACCAGCATGCTTGCCGGTTTGGGCTTTTTTTATGCCCTGGCCTATGGTTTAATCCTATTTACTGCGCTGGTGGCCGCCGGTACACTGTTGTCAAAATTTATGCCCGGCAATTCCACTGCTTTGTGGATTGATTTACCACCGTTGCGTTTGCCGCGGCTAACCAATGTGCTTAAAAAGACCTGGTATAAGTCTAGCGAATTTATTACAGAAGCCATTCCTCTATTTGCTGGCAGTGCGTTGGTGCTAAGTATATTGGACATTACCGGTGGTTTGACAGCGATAGAAAACATGCTGGTGCCACTGACCGTTCAGTGGTTAGGGCTGCCAAAGGAGGTGGCCGGTGGCTTTATCATGGGATTCATTCGTCGAGAATTTGGTACAGCCGGATTGTTTATGGTGGAAATGGATGCTTTACAAAAATTCATTGCTTTAACAACAATTACTTTTTTTGTGCCGTGTATCGCCACCGCTATGATAATATTTAAAGAGCGCGGTTGGAAACAGGGAGCAGCCATTTGGTTATCTATCTTTGTGTTGGCCTTTGTAGTTGGAGGTGTAGTGGCTAAGTTAATTGCTATTTTAAAACTGATGCCTGGGGTTGCTGTTATGCCAATGTTGGCTGGGATTACCCTGTTGTTTTTAGTTGCAGTATTGTGGATAAGCTGGAGGAATGAAGAAAAATTATCTCTATAAACCATTGAAAGGTGTTTTCAGGTCAATATGAATCTATCAAAACAAATTATAGCAATTATATTACTGCTGTTTTTGGTAGCTTTTACCGGAGTGGCCTTTGCTGAGGAACCACAGGTGGTAGGGGAAGCGGCAGTTTTGATGGATGCCCGCACCGGGCAGGTGTTATATCAAAAAAATGCCTATAAGCAAATGTATCCAGCCAGTACCACAAAAATGCTGACGGCAATAGTGGCGTTAGAACGTGGTGAGTTGGACGATGTGATTACAGTGAGCGAAAAGGCTAGCTTAGTGGAGGGTTCCGCCATCTGGCTAAAAAAAGATGAGCAGATGGTGTTGGAGGATCTGTTGTATGCGTTGATGTTAAACTCAGCCAATGACGCAGCCATCGCCATTGCCCAACATATAGCTGGTACTGTCGAGCAGTTTAATTTTATACTCAATGAGACCGCGGCCGGATTGGGGGCTAAAAATACCCATTTTACCAATCCCAATGGCCTACCCGATGAAGATCATTATACCACTGCCTATGATTTGGCCGTTATTGCCAAAAACGCCTTAAAAAATGAAAAGTTTATGGAGATTGTTGGTACTAAAACCAAGACTATAGAACGTCAGGATCCAGAGGATTTTAAATACTTAATTAACCATAATCGGTTACTGTGGTTATATGAAGACGCCACAGGCATAAAAACCGGTTACACCACCGCAGCCCAGCAATGTATTGTGGCATCTGCCCACCGGGATGGTCGAGAACTGATTGCGGTGGTGCTAAAAACCGAAGGGGTAAATATTTGGCACGATTCAATGGCACTGTTTGACTATGGCTTTGATAACTTTCAACTGCAGCAGTTGATAACCAAAGGGCAGATTGTTGATAAAACCAAAGTCAAATATAGCCAAGATGAAGTACCTTTAGTTACTACGGCAGATGCCTATTATAATTTTTCAGTGGATCATCAGCTGGATATTAAACAAAAAGTTAAGTTGAATCAAGGTTTAAGTGCACCAATTGAAAAGGGTGACATTTTAGGTGAGTTAATTATCTATGATGGGGAAAAACAAATTAAGACTATCAAGTTACAGGCCGGAGCGACAATAGAACGCCCACTGAAGACCTTTTGGTGGTTTTGGCCATTGGCAATCATTGGTGGGCTGTTGGTGTTACTGGCGATACTAATTTTAATATTTATATTAACCTATTATATTCGACTAAGGGCAAAGAGAATAGTAATTAAACGCAGGCGTAGGAAATAAGGTTATTGACAATCGCACCATTTTGAACATATACTAAATTAAATAAATGGGGGTGGTCGTTTGAAAAAAGTTATAAATGAGATTGAAGAGGTTCTTAAGGCCAAAGAATATAAGCTTACCCCCCAAAGGGAAAAAATTCTCCAAGTGATGCTAGAGAACCAAGAACAACATTTAAGTGCCGAGGATGTTTACAATCTAGTAAAAAAGAAGTCACCTGATGTAGGATTGGCCACTGTATATCGGACAATGGAGTTGTTTCTGGAAAATGATATCATCCATAGCGTGGATTTTGGTGATGGTCGCAAACGTTATGAATATGGCAATAAAGAAGAAAAACATCATCATCATCACGCCATTTGTGCGCAGTGTGGTAAAATAATTGAAATTAATGACGACCTATTGGAGGAACTGGAAAATCAGGTGAGCAAAGAACACGGGTTTAAAGTAACCAATCACGAATTAAAAATTTTGGGTTATTGTAAAGAATGTGCTAAATAAAGCATGTTCTTTTTTTTTTGAAATTCCTCCTTTCACTTTGAACCTTGAAACATGCAGGAAAAGACATCCTGCAGGCAGAATCTATAATCAACAATGCTGAAAGGACTGGGCTGCATGAAAACAGTTCGTTATCGAATTCAGTTTAAGGACAGGGTAGGGATGGTACATGACGTATCCAACATGTTGTCGCTAAAAAATATTAACATTGCCTCACTGCAAGTGTTGCCAAACAATATGTATCTTGAGATTGAAGCAGTTAGCAGTGCCGAATGTGAACAACTGAAAAAAGAGCTGTCCCAAATAGCAGCGGTGGAAATGGTGGAGTATATTAACCTAATGCCGCACGAAGAACGAGAACGTAAAGTGAAGGCCGTTTTAGATTCAGTAAGTGAGGGCATTATCGCCATAGATAAGAATGGTTATATAAATATATTCAACCCCGCCTGCGAAAAAATTTTAAAATACAAAGCTCACGAAGTGATGGGCCGCCCCGTTAGTGAGGTGCTATCAAAAGATTTGCCGATGTTGCAGTCGTTAATCAGTGGTAGATCCTATGATAACAAAGAAATGATTATTGAGACACCCAAGGGGCGTAATCATTACCTCACCACCGGTAGGCCGATTTTAGATCAAGAAAATCGTATTTTGGGGGTGGTGGCTACCCTCAAAGATATGTCACAGGTCAGAGATTTAGTGTACTCCATTACCCAACCATCAATGATAACCTTTGATGATATTATCTATGGCAGCCAAGAAATGTCCCAAATAATTAAATTGGCTCGCAAAGTAGCCCAAAGCGATACCACGGTAATGATTAGGGGGGAAAGTGGTACCGGTAAGGAATTGTTTGCCCGGGCTATCCATATGGCCAGCCCTAGGTATAAAAAACCCTTTGTGCCATTAAACTGTGCTGCCCTGCCCGAGTCGTTATTGGAGAGTGAGCTTTTTGGTTATACAGATGGAGCCTTTACCGGAGCTAAAAAAGGTGGCAAACAGGGTTTATTTGAATATGCCAATGATGGCACGTTGTTTTTAGATGAAATTGGTGAGCTGCCGCCTCACCTACAGGCTAAGTTACTGCGGGTGTTACAGGATGGGAAAGTTAGACGTATTGGTGACAGAAAAGAAATCAGCATCAACGTCCGCATAATTACTGCCACCAACCGAAATATTGAAGCAATGATGGAACAGGGAGATTTTCGGGAAGATTTGTATTATCGATTAAACGTGTTTCCAATATCTATTCCGCCCTTAAAGGAACGACCCAGTGACATTCCACTGATAACTCATTTTTTGATGAAAAAATATAGTCACCGGCTCAACAAGAATATTACTGGCATCACCGATACGGCAATGGAAAAGTTAATAAACAACCGTTGGGCAGGGAATGTGCGTGAGCTGGAAAATGTAATTGAAAGGGCCATTAACTTGGTGGAAAATGGTATTATTAAGCCGGAACATATTATTTTAGACCATGATTCCAGATATATGCTTTCGGAAATCAAACGTTCTGCTGGTGGCGAAATAGAACCGATCAAAAATCAGATGCCAACCTTAAAGGAAGTAATATCTGATGCAGAAATGAAAGCCATTAAAGCAGCATTAGAGCAATGTAAGAGTATAAGAAAAGCAGCCAAACAACTGGGAGTATCCCACACAACAGTACTGAATAAAATGAAAAAACTAGGCCTATAAGGCAATTCTGAATTCTGAATTATCAATTTATTGCTAGTTTTGTATATTTCACGCCATTCATTCTTTCTAAATTTTAATTTAACATTTCTAATTTATAATTGTTTCGTTGTTACATTTGTGTGTCAACGGCAACTATCTCATCATATTATGGTATGAGGTGGTCTGGCGTGCAACGGAAGAAAAAAGTTGGTTTGGCCCTTGGTGGTGGCTTTTTAAGGGGAACCGCCCATGTTGGGGTGCTAAAGGTGCTGGAGCGGGAAGGTTTTAAACCAGATATAGTCGCTGGTACCAGTGCCGGAAGCATTGTGGCAGCCCTCTATGCTGCAGGCTGTCCGATTAGAGAGATTGAAAAAATGGCGGTGAACATCAAACCGGAACACGTATATGATGGTTGGTCTACATTGGCTAACCTGTTCTTAATTATGGGTGATTACCTAAGCGATTTTTTACATCTTAAATGCCCCCTTAGGGCCCCCTTGGGTGTTATGAAGGGAAAGAATTTAGAAAAGTTTTTAAAACAACTACTAAGTGATATCAACTTTAGCGATTTAAAAATGGCACTGGCCATTACTGCTGTGGATATAAATGTTGGCTCCAGGGTAATATTTGTGCAAAAACCAATGTTAAGACAAATCTTTTCACCGGACGTAGTATATGTGCGCAACGCACCGGTGGCAGATGCTGTCAGGGCCAGTACAGCGGTGCCCGGTTTGTTTGAACCCAAGAGAATTGGAAAGTACTTATTAGTTGATGGCGGTTTGCGAGAACAGGTGCCAGCCCAGGTGCTAAAGGCATTGGGGGCTGATGTAGTGCTGGCGGTCGACGTGGGTTACGACGGTGAGCCCAGTAGTGAAGTTGGCAGTATTGCCCATTTATTGTTGCAAACCCTTGATATTATCCGCAACGATGCTATTCAATTAGAGCTAAGTCATTATGCAGATATGGTGCTTTTGCCAGTGCTAAAAGATATCAGTGCGGTGGAGTTTGACCGCATTCCCTATGCCATTGCCCAAGGCGAAGCGGCGGCAGAAAAATGTCTACCCCAGATCAGAAAATTATTTAATAAGTAACAATCCGATAGGGGGGCTTAAATTGAGCCCCTGTATTTATTGGTGCTATAACAGGAGTGTTTATGGTGAAACATGTGGTTAGTGTTAGCCTAGGATCTGCCCAAAGAAATCATCGGGTGAAACAACGGCTGTTGGGGCAACAAATGCTAATTGAAAGAATTGGTACCGATGGCTCACTGGCCAAGGCGCAAAAAATCCTTAAAGATTTGGATGGCAAAGTTGATGCTTTAGCTTTGGGCGGTATCAATTTAACTTATCGAGTGGGCCGTTGTCATTACCCTTTGCGGGAGGGTAAAATAGTTTCTCGGGTGGTTCAACACACACCGTTAGTTGATGGTTCCAGTTTTAAAGATGTAGTAGAACCCCAAATGATTTACTACCTCAGCACTAATTATGGCTGGCCTGGGCCGGGTCAAAAGGTGCTGCTGGTTTCAGCACTGGATCGGTGGGGTATGGCCCAGGCGTTAGAACAGAGTGGGTGTCAATTAATAATTGGTGATGCACTGTTTGGTTTAAAACTGCCCCTTCCTTTTTATTCACTAAAAATGTTTCAACGAGCGGCTAAGTTGACATTACCACTACTTAGCCAGTTGCCCATTAAAATGCTGTACCCCTTAGGTGAAAAACAAGAACATTCCCAACCCAAATGGCAACATATTTTTAACAGTGCCAACATCATAGCCGGTGACTTTCACTTCATGCGCCGCTATATGCCCCCAGCATTGCCTGGGCGCAAAATCATCACCAGCACAGTGACTGCCAGCGATAGAGTTTTTTTAAAACAAAGGGGCATCAGTCACTTAGTAACCTACAGCCCTACCTTTGCCGGCCGTTCCTTCGGCGCCAACGTGCTGGAAGCAATTTGTGTAGCCCTATTGGACAAACCCCAACCAGAACCAGAAATGTATTTAGAAGTACTAAAGCAGTTGGGCTGGAAGCCAAATGTGGAACGGTTGAACTAAGGCAATTATGAATTATGAATGAATGAATTAAACTTTTGGCTTTAAAACTAGTAAAGAAACACAGGTGGCTTTGCCAATGGTTCCCGAACAAAAGTTTAGTATAAAAAACCTGGCACCTGCTGCAGTAAGCGAACGACATATAGGAGAGCAGCGAACCGAACTTAGCGAAGGAGGCCGGCGGAGGCAGGGTGGCGCACAGGACGTGTGCCACCGGCAACTGAGCCATGGACGGCGAATTTGCCGGGTACCCTGCCGGAGCCGGTCGGATGAGCTTAGTTCCGGTCTGCGAAACTATCCTAAAAGTGAGCGGTGCAGCAGGTGACAGGTTTTCCGTAACCTAAATCTCAACAACAAAGTAAATTTCAAACCACAGCAAAAGCCACCGGTATGTGAACGAGCAAAAGTTACTTAGGCGGAGCCAGACACCAGCCTGTGCATGAATTATGAATATAAAGAGACATAAGGAGGAAAAACGAAATGTTAGTGGATTATCACTGGCACACCGCCCGTTGTGGTCATGCCAGCGGCACTATGCAGCAATACATCGACGCCGCCCGGCAAATGGGCTTAATCGAAGTGGGGTTTGCGGACCATATCCCATTATATTGGTTGCCCGAAGCAGAAAGGGACCCAGAGTATGCCATGGGGATAACTGAACTTCCCCAATATATTAAAGATGTACAAGCCCGGCAGCAAAGCAATCCCGATATCAGCATCAAACTGGGGCTGGAAGTGGATTTTATCCCCGGCTATCAAGAGAAAGCAAGGGAAATAATCACTAACCTTCCATTGGACTATGTACTGGGGTCAGTTCATTACCTGGAGGGGTGGAGCTTTGACCACCCTGATTATATAGAGCGCTACCAAGAGTGGGATTTAATGGAATTGTACCACAGTTATTTTGAACAAGTATGTAACGCTGCCACCTCTGGCTTGTTTGATATCATTGCCCACACCGATCTAATTAAAAAATTTGGTTATCGCCCCCAAGGCCCATTAACGGGCCTTTATCAAAATACTGCCCGGGTGTTTGCCCAAAGTGGGGTATGTGTGGAGCTGAACACTGCAGGGTTAAGGGCACCCGCTAAAGAAATCTACCCGGCAATTGACTTATTAAGGCTGTTGTATCAATATAAAGTTCCCGTCACCATGGGGACCGATGCCCACAATCCCACTCAAGTGGGCCAGGGACTAGATGAAGCATGGCAACTTTTGAAGGCGGTGGGCTACGATAAAATAACAGTTTTTAAGCAAAGAAAGCGAGAATACAGATCCCTTTAAGGACTAAGCCTATATGAAATAGGGCATTAGTCCTTTTTTTTTCTTTTTCCTTCCAGTTGTGGGAGGATTTTTTATTTCGAATGTGGAATACAAGTGGAGTGAAGTGGTGGAAAGTGGTGTGTCTGATCCTTGCAGTGGGGTGACTGGGCATGTTTATGGGAGAATATTCGCATACGATTGATACCAAAGGAAGGTTAATTATTCCTGCCCGCTTCCGCGAAGGCCTGGGAGACAGGTTTATTGTGACCAAGGGCTTAGATAACTGTCTCTTTGTATATCCACAGGATGAATGGGCTGCTTTGGAACAAAAACTGAAGTCGCTGCCCTTTACAAAGGCAGATGCTCGGGCCTTCGTTAGATTTTTCTTCTCTGGTGCCGGTGAATGTGAGTTGGATAAGCAAGGAAGAATATTAATTCCGGCTAATCTACGTGCATATGCCCAGTTATCCAAGGATGTAATGGTGTTGGGGGTATCATCCCGGGTGGAAATATGGTCCAAAGATCTTTGGGATGAATACAACAATACCGCTGCCGAAAATTTTGCCGAAATTGCAGAAAAACTTGTTGACTTACTGTAAAAGGGTAATCCCTGTTCGAAATGGGAGTAAAATACTTGTCATTCATAATTCATAATTTCACCGTTATAAGCGAGTATCAAGTTTCCACTTTTGATACAAAATGTAATTATGAATATTATTACTAAAATTAGTTTTTATAGGTGGTATTGATATTGGACTTCTATCATATTTCCGTTTTGCTGGAAGAGGCTATGACAGGGCTGAACCTAAAGTCCGGCGGGATCTATGTTGATTGCACATTGGGCGGGGCAGGACACAGTGGTGAAATCCTTAGACGCACCGCTCCCAACGGCAGATTAATTGGGTTAGACCAAGATCCAATGGCCCTTAAAGCAGCCAGAGAACGGCTAGCTGAATTTGGTGATCGAGTGACCACAGTACAGTCAAATTTTACTGGTTTGGCTAACGTGTTGCAAAGTTTAAATATAGAGCAAGTGGACGGTGTGCTGTATGACTTGGGGGTTTCATCCCCCCAATTGGATAATCCGGAAAGGGGCTTTTCCTATATGCATAATGCCCCTTTAGACATGCGGATGAGTCCAGAAAACCCAATGACGGCCAAGGATTTGGTAAATACGCTGACTGCAGAGGAATTGGCCAAAATCATCCAAGAATTTGGGGAAGAAAGATGGGCCAAACGGATTGCCCAATTTATTGTCAATGAACGTACTCAAAAAGAGATAATTACCACTTACCAGTTGGTGGAAGTGATAAAAAAAGCGGTTCCTGCTGGGGCCAGACGTTCGGGGCCACATCCAGCCAAAAGAACCTTTCAGGCGCTGAGAATAGCGGTAAATGACGAACTGGGCATTTTACAGCGTGCCTTTACCGAGGCGGTACGCTGTTTAAAGCCAGGTGGGCGAATATGTGTAATCACCTTCCACTCATTGGAAGATCGCATTACCAAAGATGTATTTAAACATTTGGCAGCGGGTTGTATATGTCCACCCAGCCTGCCGGTGTGTAATTGCAATAAGAAAAAGGAAATCAAAATCATTACAAGAAAGCCAATTCTGCCATCTAAAGAGGAATTGGAACAGAACCCTAGGGCACGCAGCGCCAAATTGCGTGTGGCTGAAAAAATAGCTTAAGTTCTAAACTGCTGGAAGGGTGAATAGATTTTGATACTAGCTAAGGAAAAATTAGACTATCAACCCCAACAACAACCAGAATCACAATTGCAACCAGTTAAAGAGAAAAAGCTTTCCCGTGGTCAAAGGGTACAGCAAAAGTTGCTATTGACATTTATGGTGTTATGTTGCTTTGTGATGGGTACTCTGGTGGCCTACTATTATGCTCAGGTTGCTTATGTGGGTGTCCAAATTGATGCTCTGCAAAAAAAGGTGGCAGAATTGCGCCTAGAGGGATATGGGTTAGAGCAAGAGATTACCCAAATTGTTGCTTTGGAGCAAATTGAAAAAATAGCAACCACTGAGTTGGGGATGATTAAGCCCGTTGATGAAAATGTTGTGCTAGTATCTAACAGCAATGCTGTTGCTAATTCAGATATCAAAACAGAAAACCCAGTGACAGAACCAGACAAGCAAGTAGAAACTATTACCCTGCCGGAGTCAGATAAAGTTGATGTTCAACCTAAAAATAGGTTGATTCAAGCATTTGCTGACATGATGGAACGTTGGAACTCTTAATGGATTGTTGTACAAGGGCAGGGCGGCAATAGGAGGTAATTGATGAGAACCAACATCGTCATTCGGAAGAGAATTGCCGTGCTCTTTATTATTTGTGTAGCTTTACTATCATTGTTAATTGGTAGATTGGCTTGGATTCAATTTGTTCGTGGTGATGAGTTGCGGCAAGATGCTGCCAATTACCGCATGAGAGAAGTTCCGGTAGAAGCTAAAAGAGGGACAATTTATGACCGTAATCTAAATGAACTGGTTACCAGTGTCAGTGCAGATTCTGTATATGCCATTCCTTCCCATGTTGAAAATAAAGAAGCCGTTGCCAAACAGCTGGCAGAAATTCTCAACATGGATGAGCAAGAGGTGCTTAAAAAGCTTAATAGAAAAAGTTCTTTTGAATGGATTAAGCGTAAAATAGATTGGGACTCTGCCAAAAAAATTAAAGATCTAAAAATAGCGGGAATCGGTTTTACTGAAGAAAGTAAACGGTTTTACAAACAGGAGACATTGGCCCCCCATTTGCTTGGCTTTACCGGCTTAGATAACCAAGGCTTAATTGGCATAGAAAAGGTATATGATGAAGAACTTAGGGGTATCCCTGGTCAAAGTGTGTTGGAATATGATGCAGCGGGAAGAGAAATTCCCCATGCGTTGCATGAGTACAAACCAGCCCAACAGGGCAATAATCTGGTTTTGACCATTGACCAGACTATTCAGTATTTTGTAGAGCGGGAGCTGGACAAAATTATGGCCCAGCATAACCCCACCAGTGCATCCATTATTGTTATGGATCCGCATAATGGAGAAATATTGGCCATGGGCAACCGCCCCACCTTTAACCCTAATAATTGGCAGGATTTTGAAACAACCATTTGGGATCGCAACTACTCCATTTGGTATAACTATGAACCGGGGTCGACCTTCAAAATTATCACTGCAGCAACTGCGTTGGAAGAAAAAACCGTCGGTTTAAATGACAGTTTTTATTGTCCTGGTTATATCAAAGTTGCTGACCGAAGAATCCGCTGTCATAAGGGTGATGGTCACGGTAGCCAAACCTTTGTGGAGGTGGCCCAGAATTCCTGTAACCCAGGATTCATTGAAGTGGGACTGGATATTGGCAAAGAAACCTTTTATAAATATATTAAAGCCTTTGGCTTTAATCAGTTAACTAACGTTGGCATTCCCGGCGAATCTAAGGGAATTATAATTCCGGAAAAGGATGCTACCAACTTAAACTTGGCCACCATGTCCATGGGCCAATCCATTGCGGTAACGCCAATTCAGTTGATTACCGCAGTTTCAGCAGCAATTAATGGTGGCCACTTAATGCAGCCGCAAATCATCAAGGAAATCAGGGATAATGATAATAAAGTTATTGAAACTACCAAACCCAAGGAAGTACGTCAGGTGATTTCTGAAGAAACATCTAAGGAATTAAGGGGAATATTAGAAAATGTAGTGTTAAAGGGTTCCGGTAGAAACGCCTATGTTGAAGGTTATCCCGCCGGTGGTAAAACCGGTACCGCCCAAGTGGTAGGGGAATATGGTGGTTATGAAAGCGGCAAGTATGTAGCCTCCTTTGCGGGCTTTGCACCGGTTGATAATCCCAAAATTGCAGTGTTGGTGATGGTTAATGAACCTAAAGGAGGCGTCTATTATGGCAGTCAGGTTGCAGCTCCGGTATTTGCTCCGCTAACCAGAGATATATTGCGCTACATGGGTGTGCCCGAAAAAAGGGATATGGAAAAACCCAAATCATTACCATACCAAGTTGAGGAAGAAAGTATTATAATAGAAGTTCCTAATGTGGTTAATTTATCCCTTGCCGAAGCTCAGAAAGAGTTGCGGGCTGCTGGATTAGCATTTCAAACCAAGGGCGAAGGGCAGATTGTCTACCAACAAGTTCCGGGAGCTGGTGCCTATGTTGAGAATGGCACCACCGTGGTTTTGGATCTCAGCCCACCAGAAGATGATGTACCCAGTGGCAAAGTAACGATGCCTAACTTGTCGGGCTGTACCATTAAAGAGGCCAGCAATATTTTAGAAAGCATGGGCTTGCAATTGGAAGCCACCGGCACTGGTTTAGCAGACAGCCAAAGTGTAAAACCAGGCACAAAAGTGAATAAAGGAACCACAATTAAAGTTACGTTTAAACCTCCGGGAACAGAAGAAAAAGCTGAAGAAACTCAGGTAAGGCCATGATTTAATGGCCACCTGAGTTTTTTAGAGATATGAAAGTTGCTTTAATTGGTAAAAATAACTAGTAAGACAATTTTGAATTAAGAATTATCAGTTTAAGTGCTTGGTGCCAATCGCGAAACAATGTTACCGTACAAAATGCAGTTGCTCAGGTTGGTACCTGGCAGTGTCAAGTAATAGTTGTTAACCTAAAATTAGTTGGGAGGAAATAAATTGTTATTGAAGGATGTTGTGGCGGAATTAGATGTTTGCCATTTAGAAGGAAGTTTAGACTTTGACATTCAAGGTATTGCCTATGATTCTCGCAAAGTGCAGCCCGGTTTTCTATTTGTGGCCATTAAAGGATTTGTAACTGATGGTCATGATTATATCAACCAAGCGATTCAAAACGGGGCCAGTGCGGTGATTGTAGAAAGGCCGATGACAGCGGCGGTGCCCACGATTCAAGTGGCAGACAGCCGCATTGCTTTAGCACTAACGGCAGCCAAGTTTTACCATTATCCATCTAACAAATTGACTATTACCGGTGTTACCGGTACCAATGGTAAAACCACCACCACCTATTTAATAGCGGCTATTTATAAAGCGGCTGGCAGCAAAGTGGGGTTGGTGGGCACAATTCAGAACCTAGTTGGCGGTAAAGAAACTCCTGCCACCAATACCACCCCAGAATCCTTAGATTTACAGCAGCTATTTGACAACATGGTTAATGCCGGGGTTACCCATGCCACCATGGAAGTTTCCTCCCATGCTTTGGCTTTAAATCGTACTTACGGCGTTGAGTTTGATGCTGCGGTATTCACCAACATTACCCAGGATCACTTGGATTTTCACCAAAATATGGAGGACTACGCAGCGGCTAAGGCAAAACTTTTTACAATGGCCCCACTGGCCATTATCAATGCTGATGATGGCAGAGCCCAAGACGTGATTGCCGCCAGTAAAGGGACGGTGGTTACATATGGTATTCGTCGAGCGGCTGATGTGGGGGTCAAGGATGTGCAATTGACCGCCCAGGGGGTATCATTTATTACCACCGGCAAATACGGAGAGCACAAATTAAATCTCAAATTAACTGGTGAATTTAACGTCTATAATGCACTGGCAGCCTTTACATTAGGCGTGGCCCAGGGTTATGATGTTGAAGTGGTGATAAAAGCCTTAGCGGGTGTGACCGGAGTGGCTGGCCGCTTTGAATTGGTTGATCGCGGGCAACCCTTTGCAGTGGTGGTGGATTACGCCCACACCCCTGATGGCTTAGAAAATGTTTTAAAGGCTGCAAAAGCCATCACCACCAACCGGTTAATTGCGGTATTTGGTTGTGGCGGTGATCGAGATCGCACCAAAAGACCGATTATGGGGGAAATTGGCACCAAGTACAGCGATTTAGCAGTAATTACGTCGGATAACCCCCGAACTGAAGAACCAGATCAAATCATCGCGGAAGTGCTGGAAGGGGTACAAAGGGCGGTGGATCTAGACCACAGCTATAAGGTATTGGCTGATCGCCGTGAGGCCATTAATTATGCCATTAAAGAGGCTAAACCCGGTGATGTGGTGGTAATTGCTGGCAAGGGTCACGAAACCTATCAAATTATTGGTAAAACTAAGTATGATTTTGACGATCGCCTAGTGGCGGCCCAGGCGTTAGAAAGCCTTGGTTATAAGGGCTAACGGGGAGAAAATAAATGAAGAAGTTGACTGTAAAAGAAATTATTACCGCCATTAATGGACGGCTGTTACAGGGAAATACCGAACTGGAAATAAATAATGTTTGTACCGATAGCCGTAAACTTAATCCGGGGGATTTGTTTTTTGCCCTAAAGGGGGAAAATTTTGATGGACACCATTATGTGCAACAGGCTGTTAACAGTGGAGCGGCGGCACTGGTGGTGGATAGAGAGCTGCCTGACTTGCCTAAACCGGTCACTGCCATTTTAGTGACCGACACTTTAAAGGCTTTGCAGCAGTTGGCCGGCTACCATCGTCGGCGTTTTGATATCCCGGTGGTGGGTGTTACCGGCAGTAACGGCAAAACCACCACCAAGGACTTAATAGCAGCTGTGCTGGGTCAAAGGTACAGGGTTTTAAAAAACCAAGGCAACTTTAACAATGAAATTGGGCTACCACTGACACTGCTGGCGCTGGATGACCATAATGCTGCGGTGGTGGAAATGGGTATGCGCGGTGGCGGCCAGATAGATGCGTTGTGTAACATTGCCGACATTAGTGCCGCGGTGATTACCAACATTGGTGAAACCCATTTAGAGTTATTGGGGTCTGTGGAAAACATTGCCGCCGCCAAAGGTGAAATTCTTGACCATGTACCATTGGAAGGATTTGCACTGATACCGGCAGCAAGCAGCTTAGCGTTGGCACAGGCCAAGCGCTGCCGTGGCAAAGTTTATACCTTTGGCGTAGAATGTTCAGGAGATTACGTTGCCGCCGATGTGGTGGTCACCGAAAAGGGCAGTAGCTTTAATGCTGTGACCCCCCAAGGGACGGTGCCGGTGGAGCTGCCCATTCCAGGAAGACATAACGTTAGTAATGCCATGGCAGCATTGGCGCTGGGACTTAACTTAGGGCTAACACTGACTGAGGTGGCGGCAGGACTAAAAAACACCACCATTTCTGCCATGAGGCTGGAAATATTACAGTTTGGTGAGATTACAGTAATTAATGATGCTTACAATGCTAACCCAGATTCCACCAAGGCAGGTCTAAAGACGTTGGCCGATTTAGCCGGTGGTCGCCGTCAGGTGGCTGTGTTGGGAAGTATGTTTGAACTGGGTGCCCGAGAAGTTCGAGGACATTATGAAACCGGTGCGGCAGCGGTTGGGGTAGATTTACTGGTGACAGTGGGCCAATTGGCCAAAAATATTGCCACCGGTGCTAAGGAATCTGGTATGGCGGCAGAAAAGGTGCAGTGGTTTGCTGATAATCAGTCGGCCACTTCGTTCCTAAAGAGTAGCTTGCAACCGGGAGATATTGTTTTAATAAAGGGCTCCCGGGGCATGCACATGGAAGAAATAGTTGCCGCTTTGCAATAGCTGTTTAGTTTGGAGGAATAGGTATTGAATGATCTATATAAATATCTGGCTGTGTCCTTTGGCATAGCATTTATTGTTACAGCTATCCTCGGACCACTTTTAATTCCGCTGTTAAGAAGGCTAAAATTTGGTCAAAACATTCGTGAAGAAGGTCCGGCCAGCCATTTACAAAAGTCCGGAACACCAACCATGGGTGGAATAATGTTTTTAATCGGTATTACCATTGCCAGCTTTAGTTTGTTGAGATGGAACATTCCCATGTCTGGAGCTAAGGAAGGCTTGATTGTGCTGGCAATGACCATTGGCTATGGTTTAGTGGGCTTTTTAGATGACTTTATTAAAATCGGTATGAAAAGATCATTGGGTTTAAAGGCCAGAGAAAAATTATTGGGTCAAATTATTTTAGCCCTAGGGTTAGCACTAATTGCTGTAACAGTGTTGGGTAGGGGCACAGATATTGTGATCCCCTTTTCCGGATTCTTAGTTGATAACGGCTTGCGGTTTGATTTAGGGTTTGCGGGGTACTTGATTTTTTGCACTTTAGTGGTGGTGGGCACCAGTAATGCAGTCAATTTAACCGATGGCTTGGATGGTTTGGCTGCCGGTACAACAATGATTGCTACCCTTCCCTTTATTACAATTGCTTTAGTCAGTGATCAGGCCGGGGTGGCATTGGTGTTGGCGGCGGTGGCCGGCGGTTGTTTAGCATTCTTAATATATAACCGCTACCCAGCCAAAGTGTTTATGGGGGATACCGGTTCCTTGGCCTTGGGTGGAGCCATAGGGGCAGCAGCGGTTTTGACCAGAAGTGAGATATTTTTAGTGATTATTGGCGGCATTTTTGTTGTGGAAGCTTTGTCAGTGATTTTACAAGTTATTTCCTTTAAAACCACCGGCAAACGGATTTTCAGGATGAGTCCCTTACATCACCACTTTGAACTGTCAGGTTGGTCGGAAAACAAAGTGGTCTTTACCTTTTGGTTTGTTGGCGTACTATTTGGGATAGTTGGTGTGTTGGGCATTTATAACCTGGTATAATTAAGCTACTTCACGTAGGGGAATTTGGAGTTTTGAATGAACAATTGCTGTAAAGTTAACTTTGTTAGAACACAAACGCAGGTGGCTTTTTGCCCTTGCTTCATGTAAAAGAGTTACTTAAAAACCCGACACCTGCTGCAGTAAGCGAACGACATATAGTTGAGCAGCGAACCGAACTTAGCGAAGTAGGCTGTCGGAGGCAGGGTGGCGCATAGGACGTGCGCCACCGGTATCTCAACGTGCAATTGTCATTCAAAATTCAAAATTCTTAATTCATAATCGTTTCGGTGTCTGGTACACAAATAAAAGTTTTAACTGGAATATGCCTGATTGAATAGTAATCTTTAAATAAGGTTTAAAGGAGAAACTACTATGCATCTAGATGATAAAAAAGTGTTGGTGGTGGGGGCTGCTAAAAGTGGTTTGGCAGCGGTGGAGTTTTTGGTTGATAAAGGGGCAACGGTAACCCTCACTGATGCTAAATCCATGGCGGATTTGGGTGAAGTTGTTCAGCAACTGGCTGAAAAAGGGGTGCAATTGGCGCTGTCTGGGGAGTACCCAGACCCTCTAAAGGAAGGCTATCATTTTTTAGTGGTCAGCCCTGGGGTGCCTCTAACTGTGCCGCCCATAGCCCAGGCCTATGCCGCTGAAATTCCGGTGATTGGGGAATTGGAATTGGCCTATCGTTTTGCCGAGGCGCCGATAATTGCCATTACCGGCACCAATGGTAAAACCACCACCACAGCGCTGGTGGGAGAAATTTGTCAAGCTGCCGGATGGAATACTTTGGTGGGTGGTAACATTGGTTTACCACTAATAAGTCAGGTGAAAAACTATCGGCAAGATGATGTGATTGTGGCTGAAGTTTCCAGCTTTCAGTTAGAGACCATTCAGACATTTCGACCCCGGGTGGCTGCAATATTGAATATTACTCCTGATCATTTGGACAGGCATGGTTCGGTGGCTAATTATGTTAATGCTAAAGCGAAGGTGTTTTCTAATCAAGTGCCCACGGACTTTACCGTTTTAAACTACGACAACCCAGATACAGCGGCCCTGGCACAACTATCCTTAGGACGGGTTATATTTTTCAGCCGTCAGCATACCTTAGAAACAGGAGTTTATATCCAAAATGGGAACATAGTGGTGGCTATGGATGGAGTTACCACTGAAATAATTCCTGTATCTCAATTGAACATACCCGGCGGGCATAACTTAGAAAATGCTTTAGCTGCGGTGGCCTGTACCTTTGTGCTGGGGATTGGTGTGGAAGCCATCAAAAACACATTAAATTCCTTTAAAGGCGTTGCCCATCGTTTGGAAGCAGTGGCCGAAATAAATGGGGTCAAATATGTCAACGATTCCAAAGGCACAAACCCCGATGCTTCCATTAAGGCACTGGAGGCCTATCAACAGCCCATTGTTTTAATTGCTGGTGGATTAGGGAAAGGCAATGATTTCACCGAGATGGCTAAGGTAATTAAAGAGCGGGTGCGGCTGTTAATTTTGTTGGGGAAAGATGCTGCCCAAATTGAACGGGCAGTGCAGCAACAGGGCTTTACCAACATTATTAGTGTTAAAGAATTTTCGCAGGCGGTAACGGTGGCCAGTGGAGAGGCACAACCAGGAGAGGTGGTGCTACTTTCACCGGCCTGTGCCAGTTGGGATATGTTCAAAAGTTATGAAGAGCGCGGAGATCTCTTCCGAGAGTTGGTGCTCAAACTGAGGGGGTAACGGTTGTGCGGTTAAAGAAAAGATCACCGGACTTTATCCTGTTTCTAACGGTCATAATGCTTTTGAGCATTGGTGTTGTAATGGTATTTAGTGCCAGCCAGTATGTAACGATAATTCGTTACGATGATTCTTTCTACTTTTTTAAACGGCAGATGTTGTGGGCAACGCTGGGCGTCGGGGCAATGATATTTATGATGAACTTTGACTACTTCAGAGTGAAACGGTGGATTGGCCCAATTGTAATTTTCGCCTTTATATTGCTGATTTTAGTGTTGGTACCGGGAATCGGTAAAGAAGTCAATGGTTCCAGACGATGGATCAATTTTGGCATTATTTCCTTTGCACCGGCGGAATTGGTTAAACTATGCTTAATCACCTTTGTGGCCTTTGGGCTAACCCGAAAGCAAGCGCTGATACACAGTTTTAAGCAGGGATTACTACCTTATTTGATGGTGATGGGCTTGGCCGCTGGTTTAATTCTGTTGCAACCGGACTTGGGGACTGCCGTGGTGTTGTGCGGAACCATTATGATTATGTTTTTGGCTGCTGGGGCTAAAATGTTGCATTTATTTGGTTTAGGTGGTATAGGCGCCTGTTTAGTGGCATTAGCTATTTATTTTGAGCCCTACCGCATGCGTCGGTTTTTGGCCTTTATGGACCCAGAGGCTGACCCCCAGGGGACTGGCTATCACATACTACAATCACTATATGCCATTGGTTCAGGTGGATTGTTCGGTATGGGTCTAGGTCAAAGCAAACAAAAGTTTCTTTATCTGCCGGAAAACCATACCGACTTTATATTTGCCATTATTGGTGAGGAACTAGGTTTTATAGGGGCCTCTTTGGTAATTTTATTATTTATCCTATTTGCCTGGCGGGGCCTAAAAATTGCGCTGACATCGCCAGATCCCTTTGCCAGCCTGTTGGCTACTGGCATAACTTGTGGTATTGTATTACAGGCAATAATAAATATGGGCGTGGTAACTGGTTCGATGCCTGTTACCGGTGTACCGTTACCTTTTATCAGTTTTGGTGGTACATCGATGTTGTTTACCATGGCTGGCGTGGGTATTTTGCTCAATATATCTAAATATTCTACGCCACGTTAGATGTAATTTTGAATGGCTATCTTAGAATGTCCTGCGGGCAGGCATAGAAACCTGCCCCTACCTTTATTAAAGAGGGGTGAATTTTTTGCGGGCTATTGTTACTGGTGGTGGCACCGGTGGTCATATCTACCCAGCTTTGGCCATCGCCGAGGGAATAAAGACTAGGTACCAAGGGGCGGATATACTTTATGTTGGTACTGATAGAGGCCTAGAAGCAGACATCGTTCCCAAGGCTGGTTATCCGTTTAAAAAGATCAGTGTATCCTCTGGGTTTCAGCGCAAACTGTCTTTAAAAAATATTAAGGTGCTTTGGCAAGCTGGCCAAGGGATATTTGAAGCCAGACAGATAGTCAGGGATTTCAAACCGGATATTGTTATTGGCACTGGAGGTTACGTTTGTGGTCCGGTGGTGATGGCAGCGGTGATGCAAAAAATCCCCACTTTGATTCATGAACAAAATGCTATGCCTGGTGTGACCAACAAAATATTGTCCCGCTATGTTACCCAGCTGGCGGTTACCTTTGAGGACTCCATTGCCCGTTTTCCCAATCAGACCCGTGTAAAATTGACGGGTCTGCCTGTGCGTCCGGAGATTTTTTCGGTGGATCAACAAGCTGCTTATCAAAGGCTGAAATTAAACCCTGATCAGCCGGTGCTTTTAGTTTTTGGCGGTAGTCGGGGTGCCAGAAATATTAATATGTCAATGATTGAGGTGGTAAAGGAGTTACAAAATACCGACATTCAAATATTACATGCCACTGGTAAAATTGGCTACCAAGAATACATAGATGCATTACAAAATGCAGGTATATCGTTGGATAATATTGGGAACATTACCACTATACCATATTTGTATAATATGCGGGATGCCCTTGGGGTGGCAGATTTAGTGGTCTGCCGGGCAGGTGCTGCCACGTTGGCGGAATTGACTGCTTTGGGTTTGCCCAGTGTTTTAATACCGTACCCCTATGCTGCTGAAAATCACCAGCAGTATAATGCTCAGGCTTTGGTGGAGCGGGGAGCAGCGAGAATGATATTGGACAAAGAATTAACGGGAGAATTGCTATTGGCACAGATAAATGAATTATTGGCCACCCCAAATAAATTGAGTACCATGGCTGAAAACAGTTTGCAAATGGGTCGGCCTGGCGCACTGGATGACATTCTGAGCCTTATTGACAAGTCATGTAACATATAAAGTTGTATATGCATACTATAATCCCATAATAACACTTATGTGGGGTGCTAGTGTGGGAAGGAGTTGAAAGAAGTGATTGATATCCCCAATAATATTCACTTTATAGGAATAGGTGGCGCTGGCATGAGCGGTATCGCTAGAATCCTTGTTGGATTGGGCTATAAAGTCACCGGTTCGGACATAAAAGAATCAGCAGTAACTGAAAAACTAACAGACATAGGGATAAAATGCTTTATTGGACATAGAAAAGAAAACGTAGCAAATGCTCAAATGGTGGTTGTTTCTACCGCAATTCCCCCACAAAACCCGGAGTTGGTGCAAGCTAAACAGCAGAACATACCAATTGTGCACCGTGGTGAGATGTTGGCGAAACTGATGGCCAGACAAAAGGGAATTGCTGTGGCTGGTTCCCATGGTAAAACCACCACAACTTCGATGATGTCACTGGTGTTGGAAAAGGCAGGCTATGACCCCACTATCGTCATTGGGGGTGAACTGAACGATATTGGTGGTAATGCCAAATTAGGTCATGGTGATTATTTGGTAGCGGAAGCAGATGAAAGCGACGGCTCATTTTTGCTTTTGGAGCCTAACATGGTGGTGCTGACAAATATTGAAGATGATCACCTGGATCATTACGGGTCAGTGGACAAAATTTTTGAAGCTTTTAAAAGCTTTGTTAACAAAATAAATTCTGGTGGATTGGCGGTATTGTGCTACGATGATCCCAATATCCGCAAACTACTGCCAGAGATTACTGCGCCAACGGTTACCTATGGCACCGCTGTAGAAGCTGATTACACCATTAGAAACATGGCGTTAAACGGCAAAGCAAACAGTGCCGATGTTTACAAAGGTGATCAATACATTGGCAGGTTGGAATTGGCAGTGCCTGGTAGACATAACTTGTTAAATGCGCTGGCAGTGGTGGCGATGTCGCTACACATTGGGTTAGACTTCCCTGCTGTGGCAGAAATTTTGTGGCACTTTAGAGGTGTACACCGTCGTTATCAGTTATTGGGTGAAGTTAATGACATCAAAGTGGTGGATGATTATGCTCATCACCCCACCGAAATTAAAGCCACCCTGCAAGGTGCTCGTCAGACCAACCCAGCTAGGATTATTAGTATTTTTCAGCCCCATCGGTATACCAGAACTAAACAACTGCATGAACAATTTGGGGCAGCATTGACCGGTGCTGATATTGTAATTATTAATGATATCTACAGCGCCGGGGAATCACCCATTGATGGTGTTACTGCCCAATTAATTGTCAATGCTGCCCGCAGGAATAATATTGCTCAGGTGGTCTATATAGAGGATTTAAAAAATGTTGCTCCCTATGTGGCAGGTATTGCCCAACGTGGCGATTTAATACTTACCATGGGCGCTGGGAATGTTTGGACTGCCGGGGTAGAATTGGTCAAAGAACTTAAGGAGCGCTTTTAATGGTAACGGGTGCGACGTTAGATAAACTGCGCTTTGCTTTTGGTACAAGATTATTAATTAATGAACCAATGGCAAACCACACCAGTTGGCGGATTGGTGGACCAGCACAATACCTAATTGAGCCTAATAACGTGGAAGAATTAAGATCAGCGATAGTATTGGCCAAAGAGTTGGGTTTAGAATTAACTATTATCGGCAATGGTACCAATTTATTAGTAAAGGACAGCGGCTTACCAGGGCTGGTGATTAAGCTAGGTCATGGCCTAAACCAAATAGCTGTCGCTGGCAACATCATAACCGCTGGCGCCGGAGCAATGTTGCCGGTGGTGGCCAGAACGGCAATGCAAAATGGTTTAGCTGGCTTGGCTTGGTCAGCAGGCATACCCGGTAGCGTTGGTGGAGCGTTGGTGATGAATGCCGGTGCCAATGGGTCCAGTATTAGTAAAATCACCAAAACCGTTAAAGTGATGGATGGCAGTGGTGGCGTAGTTGAACTGACCAAAGAACAACTGAGTTTTGGTTATCGTACCAGTGCGCTGCAACATAGTGATTTCATTGTACTAGAAGCCACCTTTGTATGCCAACATGGCAGCAAAGAACAGATAAAAAAAGAGATGGATGAGTACATTGCCAAAAGAAAAGCAGTTCAACCCCAGGGTTACCCCAATGCCGGCAGTGTATTTAAAAACCCCCAAGGGGCTGCGGCTGGCAAACTAATCGAAGAAGCGGGTTGCAAAGGCATGAAAAGAGGTAATGCACTGGTTTCGCCCATTCATGCCAACTGGATTGTTAATTTGGGTGGTGCATCCGCCGAGGATGTTTTATATTTAATAGATGCTATAAGAGAAAAGGTTAAAGAGAAATTTAACGTTTCCCTCCAGCTTGAGGTACGTGTGCTGGGCTAGCATACGCTTGCTTGGAGGTGTAACACGTGGATAAAAATACACAAAAGTTTTTAATCGTGGGTGGCAACCGTTTAAAAGGGACGGTGAAAGTAAATGGTAGTAAAAACGCCTCACTACCAATATTAGCTGCCACACTTTTGTGTACTGAGACTGCCAGATTAAAGGATATACCTAATTTGCAGGATATCAAGAACATGAAGGATGTTTTGGGATATCTGGGGGCAAAGGTGACATCTAATGGGCATGATGTAGTCATAGACAGCGGTAATGTGCAATCAGTGGAAATAGCGGAAGACTTAATGCGCTTAATGCGGGCATCAAACTTGGTGCTAGGACCGTTATTAGCAAGGTTTAGATTTGTCAAAATCAGTTATCCCGGTGGTTGCAATATTGGCAGCAGACCAATGGATCTACATTTAAAGGGTTTAAAGAAAATGGGGGCCCATATCAGTGAAAAATTCGGTTATATCACTGCTGAAGCACCAAATGGTTTGCAAGGAGCTGAGATTCACCTTGATTTACCCAGTGTCGGTGCCACTGAAAACCTAATGATGGCAGCCACCATGGCCAATGGTCAAACCATTATTAGAAATGCGGCCAAAGAACCGGAAATTACTGATTTGCAGGACTTTCTTAATGCCATGGGAGCAAAGGTTACCGGTGCTGGCACTGACACCATCAGGATTGAGGGAGTGGAGAGCCTTCACGCCACTGAGTACAAAGTGATACCAGATCGGATTGAAGCTGGCACTTATATAGTGGCAGCGGCTATTACTGGCAGTGAGATTGTCATTAAGAATGTTATTTCTGAACATCTGGAACCAGTAATTGCCAAGTTAACGGAAGCTGGGGTGCAGATGACTGTTAAAGAAGATTCTATCCGCGTCCACAGTTGTGAACGCCCCAAAGCAGTGGATATTAAGACGATGCCTTATCCGGGATTTCCCACTGATATGCAACCCCAAATGATGGCACTATTGTCAGTGGCCGAAGGAACTAGTATCATCAAAGAAACCATTTTTGAGAATAGATTTAAGCATGTGGCTGAACTAAGGCGTATGGGTGCCGATATCACCCTGGAGGGCAATACCGCCATTATCCGGGGAGTGCCAAGTTTGTCGGGGGCTTATGTTGAGGCTTCTGATTTAAGGGCAGGTGCTGCATTAGTGTTAGCAGCAATGGCTGCCGAAGATGGAACGGTATTAAATGCCATTGAACATATCGACCGTGGTTACGAAAGAATTGAAAAAAAATATAATAGCTTGGGTGCTAGAATCATCAGAGTAAACAGCTAATAATCAGGGGACGGAACCCATGTCTCAGTGAAGACATGGGACCCGTCCCTATGTCTTACCTATGTCTTACCTATGTCATTTTAAAGTAAGTCCTAGCGATCTAATGGGTTTTACTTGGACAAGCATATATATTAGGTTATAATTAAATTGTTATGGAATTGTAGGTGAAGGAATTGGCAAAAATTAGACCTGTGGCAAAGGGACAAAGACATAATTATATGCAGGCAGTTTTTTTTGTGCTTTTAATCTGCTTTTCAACTTACGTTTTGCTACAGTCACCGCTTTTTAATGTTAGAAACATTCAAGTGGTGGGCAGAAGTGAAATATCTCAACAAGAATTGGTTAAACTATCCGGTATTGTGTTGGGTACCAATATTTTTAAATTGGACTTAAAAACAGGACAAGAAAAAATTAGCCTGCTCCCAGCGGTTAAGGAAGTTGAACTGACTCGTAAATTTCCTTCCACAATTATAATTTCAATAACTGAAAGACAACCAGTGGCTTTTTTACCACTGAATAAGTCCTTTATAGAAATAGATAATGAAGGAATATATTTAAGGCAGGGAGAAATAAATAAGAAAGACATACCAATTATAACAGGTTTTACCATTGATGAAGTTAAACCAGGTCAGAAGGTTTCTGATGAAAAAGTAGACATTGCGCTGATGGTTATTGATCAACTGCCGGAGAAGTTGGTGAGTCAGTTGTCCGAAATTCATATAGATCAGCATAATAAAATTATTATTTATACCATTAATGGCATTCAGGGTCGACTTGGCTTGCCTACAGAGATCGCACAAAAGGGTGATATGTTTGTTCAAGTACTAAACCAGCTTGATAACGGTCACATGATAGATTATATTGATATTACTTCGTTTAAAACACCGGTGGTCAAGTATTATTCCACTTCGGAGGGGATAGCATCATGAAATCAAAGAACTACTACTGGCCCATTGTTATAGTGGCGATTGTTTTTGGTATTATGCTTGCTTTTCAGTTTAAGACCCAAGAACACATAAATGACCCGACAATTGAGCGGACCACCCAACTTAATGCTGAAATAGAACAGAAAAAAAAGAAAGTAGCTGAATTGAAAGAACAGGTGGACGAAATGAGGTTAACTTTAGAAAAAGCTGCTTCTCAGCCAGAATTAAGCATTATGCAGAGCAAACTAAAAACTGTTGGCATAATGGCTGGCACTACGCCGGTAAAGGGCCCCGGTATCGAGGTAACTTTAAATGACAGTAATATAGCTCTGTCACCGGACCAGAATCCCAATCTTTATGTGTTACATGACGAAGATGTTTTAAAGGTTTTAAATGAACTGAAAGCTGCTGGGGCCGAAGCCTTAGCGCTCAACGATCAGCGGTTGATTGCCACCAGCGAAATACGTTGTGTTGGACCTACAATATTAACAAACGGCAATAAACGGCTGGCGGTCCCCTTTGTAATCACAGCCATTGGTAATCCTGACACTTTATATAACTCACTGTTTATGAAGGGTGGAGTGGCGGAACACTTAAAGTACTGGGGAATACAAATATCTGCGAAAAGAGTGGCAGAAGTGGTAATTCCCAGCTATAACGGCTCCATTACCTATGAATTTATTCAGGAAGGGGAAGGAACAGGAGCATGAAGAAGTCAATGTATGTCTCGCTCTTTATTACCACCCTATTGTTGGGTTTGATGATTGCCTTCCAATTTCGTAGTAATACAGGTGGCGTGCCCACTGACCGCCCCCGGGAACTAACGCAGGAATTAGCTCAATTGGATGAAGAATATAAAGAATTGCAAGCAGAGGCGGCTGATTTACAAAAGAGTTTAAATCAAATGCAAACCGGCGGCAAATACGAAACCATGCAAAAGGAACTTTATAAAGTACGAATGGCCGCTGGGATGGAACCGATCACTGCACCGGGGATCGAAATATTATTAGATAATCAACCTCCAGATGACCGGACTGGTTTTGATCCGGAGTTATTTTCCATCAGCTACGAAGATATTTTAAGGGTGGTTAATGAACTCCGGGCAGCAGGTGCTAAGGCAATAGCGATAAATGATCAACGGTTGGTGGCCACCAGTGAAATTCGTAGCGCGGGTCGGTTTATTGATGTGAATCTAACCAGATTAAATTCACCTTATACAATCAAAGCTATTGGTGACCCAGAAAAGTTGGAAAGCAGTTTGATAATTAAAAATGGTATGGTGGATACACTTAAAGAATGGGGAATTGCTGTTACCATAACAAAAAAAGAAGAACTAACGGTGCCGGCATATTTAAACTCACTGGAATTTAGCTATGCAAAACCTTTAGAAGAAGGTGAAAAATAATAATGTGGCTGGGGATTATTCTAGCAGGTCTAGGGTTATTTTTAGGCTTAACCATCGGCTTAAAGGTGCCGATAATTTTACCAGAAGTATATAGCCCGTACTTAGGTTTAGCGGTATTGGCAGCTTTGGACTCAGTTTTTGGTGGCATTAGAGCAGGCATGGAAGATCACTTTGACAATACGGTGTTTTTATCTGGTTTTTTTAGCAATGCACTGTTGGCAGCGGGGCTTGCTTATATCGGTGAGAAATTGGGAGTTGCGTTATCTACAGCTGCGGTAGTTGCCTTTGGGGTACGTTTATTCCAAAATTTAGCCATAATAAGACGCCATTTGATAAAAAAATAGTATTTTTTATTGCCTACTTAAAAGGGAATTTCGCTTTAATGTTGAATTTACAGATAAAGTAAGTTTAGGGGGATGGCTGGTTGTGGACGGCAATATAAAAGCTGCCCTGGACATAGGTACATATAACATTAATGTGGTGATAGCAAACGATGCAGCTAGCAAAAATATAATTGGCTATGGTGAATCCCCCTCCATAGGGTTTAAAAAGGGCATGGTATCCGATATTGAAGCTTGCGCTAAATCCATCAGAGCAGCGGTAGAACAGGCAGAAAAAATGGCTGGGGTTCGAATATCGTCTGCATATGTTGGTTTTTCTGGTAGTGAAATAATCAGTACCAATATTATTTCAACATTGGAGTTAAATCAACCTAATAAGGAGATTAGCAGTTCGGATATCCAGTTGATAAAGGATTCTTGTGGTACAAAGGTACATACCGAAGAGTTTTTAATAATCCATCTAATACCGAGGGATTACGCCGTCAATGGCTGTTGGGGTATAGACGATCCAACTGGGATGGTGGGCAGCAACATGGAATTGGAAGCACATTTGGTTCGGGCTCGGGTTGCCGCCATCCGAAACCTGTACAAAGCATTGCAAAGGGCAGAAATTAAGCCAATGGAGCTACTATTTACACCTTTGGTTATAGCAGAACAGCTTTTGGAACAGGCAGAGAAAGAAATAGGTACCATGGTGGTTGATATAGGCGGTTCCACCACTGGACTATGTTGGTATCACCGAGGTAAACCATGGCTGACAACGTCTTTGCCAATTGGCAGTGAACATATTACCAGTGATATGGCTATCGGTTTAAGGGCGCCAATGTCTGTGGTAGCTGAAATTAAATCAAATTTTGATTTGGCAGAGATTGCCGCCAGCGCCGAAGAAATAGAAATTACTGGTCTTTCGGACCATCAGTTAAAGCGCGTTAGTGGTCAATTAGTTAAAAAAATAATTGAAGCTCGGTTATCTGAAATTATTGACCTCATTCAAACCTCCATTATTAACTACGGACAAGGGGTAACACCAACGGAGTTGGTGCTTGTGGGAGGCGGTTCTAAATTAAAGGGTTTGCCGGAGTTTTTTTCTCAAACCATTGACATACCAGTTCGAGTGGCTGATATCAATGGGACTGCCGCTCAGTTGTTAATCAATTATGGCGTACAGAAACATGCAAAGAAGTATCAAAAGGATGAAAAACTTCTGAAAAAATTTAAAAGTACGTTCAGAAGCGTAATAAATAGATTTAAAAACTAAAACAATCATTTATTTTTGTACTATCAGTGAGGAGGATTTCTTAAATGCTGGATTTCGAGCTGGACTATAAGCAATTTGCAAATATCAAAGTCATTGGTGTCGGTGGTGGTGGTAATAATGCTGTTAACCGCATGATAGAGGCAGGGCTAAAAGGGGTAGAGTTTATATCAATAAATACAGATGCCCAATCATTGCATTTATCACAATGTACAACCAAAATTCAAATAGGTGCTAAACTAACTAAGGGCTTGGGTGCTGGGGCCAATCCAGAAATTGGTAAAAAGGCTGCAGAGGAAAGTAAAGAAGAAATTCTTGATTCTTTAAAGGGTGCCGATATGGTATTTGTCACCGCAGGTATGGGTGGCGGAACCGGTACCGGTGCAGCACCGGTGGTGGCTGAAATTGCCAAAGAAATTGGTGCCTTAACGGTTGGAGTTGTAACTAAGCCCTTTACCTTTGAAGGTCGAAAAAGATTAACCCAAGCAGATGGTGGTATTAACGAACTAAAGAGTAAAGTAGATACTTTAATTACCATTCCCAATGACAGACTGCTGCAAGTAATAGACAAAAATACCTCTATAATTGAAGCTTTCCGCATTGCCGATGATGTATTACGTCAAGGTGTTCAAGGTATTTCTGACTTAATAGCTGTTCCTGGCCTAATCAACCTAGACTTTGCTGATGTGAAGACAATTATGAAAGATACCGGCTCGGCGCTGATGGGAATTGGTAGTTGTGCCGGCGAAAATCGTGCTGTGGAATCCGCTAAGGCCGCAATTTCCAGTCCGCTGTTAGAAACCTCCATCGAGGGTGCCCGGGGCGTGTTATTAAATATTACTGGGGGTTCATCACTGGGGCTGTTTGAAGTGAATGAAGCGGCAGAAATTATTGCTCAAGCTGCCGACCCAGAAGCAAACATTATTTTTGGTGCGGTTATTGATGAATCAATGGGTGAGGAAGTACGGGTGACGGTAATTGCCACTGGTTTTGATCACCGGCCAAGTAAGAAGGAACGCCCCAAAACAGATATGGATATTAAACCCTTTGCCAATCATGATGATTTAGATATTCCTGCTTTCTTGCGTCGTCGGGGATAATATTAATGCATATAATGTTAGTTTAAGTAGTATAATTTCATAAATTTGATTTAATCATTAGGGCTTGATCTATTCAAGCCCTAAATTTTTACATGGGAGGATTGCATGGAGACAGCCAATAAAAAGTTTGCTATCGGTGATTATTTAAAGTTTGCATTTTTAGGCGAGATCACATTTTTATTGATTGTAATTATGCTGGCATATTTTAGCACAGCTTTGTTTAACATGTTTCCACAACTGTTGGATATTATTAAGGTTATTATGAATGGTTTGGCGCAAAAAGTGGGCGATGATACCCAGTCTGGTATGACAGTGAAAATATTTGTCAACAATTTTTTAATAACTGTCACGCCGATATTAATCTTTTCAATTCAGTTGTTACCCTTTAGACTTATAAAAGCATTGGCTGTATCGTTGTCATTGTATATTGGATTATTTTTGTATTTATTTAATGCAGTGGTAATTGGTTTAACCTTTGGTGCTATGGATATGATGATGAATGTAAGCTTTACCAGTTTGCTGTTGATTAGTTTAGTTCACGGCTCTTTAGAATTATTTGCCATGTCTGCCGGCACATTGTTTGCTTTTTATTACCGTTATGCTGCGGACCAACCTTTAATAATTGGCAGTGAGCTTTTTTATAACAACCTTTTTAGAGGACAAAAACTTGCCATTGTAATTTTACCACTACTTTTTGCCATTTTGGCTACGGCAGCTTTGTTAGAAGTATATGTTTCTGCCCCCTTGGCAGCAATAATAGTGGGCGGTGCATGATAAACCCCGGTGTCAGAAATACTAGTGATAAAAAAGCTCACAGGGGGGATCACTTAATGAGAAAGCCAAGAAAAGAAATGGTAGAGGCAATTCAGGCCACCCGCAAAGAGGGAGTAAATCGTCAACGGGGCACCCAATTGGTATACCACCCTGAAAGGGGGCCACAGAAAAGGGGTTCCAGCAGAGAAAGATAATTTTCTGCCAGATCCGATTTAATATGTGAAAAAAATCGTCACTTAGCAACCAGATATTGACAAATATAACAAACCCTGGCGTGTATAATGGAGTCAGGGTTTTTTTGCGTGGTTTTTTAAAAACAAGTGATAGGTCAATATATTAAATAACATTATATGCATGGTTAAAACGTAGCTGGCTTTTGCCCTTGCTTTGCGAATAAAAGGTTAATTAAAAAAACCGGCGTCTGCTGCAGGTAGGGAACGGTCTTTGACCGTTCCGTTTTCCGCAACATTAATTGGAACAACAACGGAATGGTCACAGACCATTCCCTACGGCGAAGTAGGCTGTCGGAGGTAGGGTGGCGCATAGGACGTGCGCCACCGGTAGATTAAATCGAACATAGGTATTTCAATTAACCTAGCGTTAATTGGTTATATGACATAAAAGTACATAACAAGCCATATACTGGTAGTGAGTACAGTTGGAGGCTCCTGTGATGACTAAAGTGGTTTACCTCGATATTGTCTTGGTAGGTAACCTAGTAATGAATTTTTTGATATTGTGGTCCACTGCTAAGTTTGCCAAACTACACCCCGGCCGCTGGCGATTATTGTTAGGCGCAGTGGTGGGGTCAATTTATACATTGACTGTTTTTATTCCAGAGTTATACGCTTTGTTGCACTGGATTTGCAAATTGACAATATCGATTTTAATGGTGTTAATTACCTTTGGCATGTTACCGGGTCGCCAATTACTGGCAACGTTATTTTACTTTTACCTATCATCCTTTGGGCTTGGCGGTTTAGTATTTGGTTCAATGTATTTTATGCAATCAGTTGGTTATAATGACCAAATTTTTACTTTCAGTCAACTGATAAAAAATTATTTTTGGCATGGTATTTTGCTGGCAATCATTATTATTTTGATCATTGGCCAATGGGGCTCACTGGTACACCGAAAAAGAGTGTGGCAACAGCAATTTAAAAGGGATGTAACCATTAAAATTTCAGACCAACAAGTGCAACTTCAGGGTCTTTTGGACACAGGCAATGGGTTAACAGATCCATTAACCGGCTTGCCTGTGATGGTGGTTGAATACCAAGCTGTAAAACCAATATTGCCCATGGAGATTAAACAACTTTATGAGTCTAAACAACATGCCGATTATATTCAGGTGCAGCAGGCGGTGACAGCTTCAGCTTGGGCAACCCAAGTCTGTTTTATTCCCTTTCAATCCCTTGGTAAAAAAAATGGATTATTGCTGGGTGTCAGGCCTGATGAAGTGAGGATTAAAGTTGGTAACCAGGTTGTTTCTACAACCAAAGTAATAGTTGCTATTCATCAGGGTGAGTTATCCACTGATAATGGGTATCAGGCATTACTACACCCCGAGCTAATGAAAGTGGCTTGTTGATAAAAGCAAAATCAAAATATACTTTGCAAGTATCTCAGGAAGGAGTTGTGCAATTGGGGAACCTAAATCAAATTAGATTGGTGATGAGACTAACTATAACGCGGTTCCTGCGTTGGTTGGGGCAAGATCCTGAGGTGCATTATGTTGGCAGCAGTGAAGCACTGCCACCGCCTCTCACTTCAGATGAGGAAACCAACTTAATACAGCAGTTGGAACTGGGTGATGGATCAGTTAGAAGCATATTGATAGAGCGCAATTTAAGATTGGTGGTCTACATAGCCCGTAAATTTGAGAATACTGGTGTGGGCATTGAGGACTTAGTTTCCATTGGTACCATTGGCTTAATTAAAGCAGTAAATACCTTTGATCCCCAAAAAAAAATAAAACTGGCCACTTACGCTTCCCGTTGTATTGAGAACGAAATATTAATGCATTTAAGACGTAACAATAAAACCAAGTCAGAGGTATCCTTTGATGAACCGCTGAATATCGACTGGGATGGCAATGAACTGTTGTTGTCGGATGTTTTAGGAACAGAAAATGATGTTATTTACAAATATATTGAAGAGGAAGTGGATAAAAAGCTATTGCATTTAGCGCTCCAAAAATTAAATGGTCGAGAGAGAAAAATTATGGAATTGCGTTTTGGATTAAATAATTGTGAAGAAAAAACCCAGAAGGAAGTGGCTGATTTACTGGGTATTTCGCAGTCCTATATCTCCAGATTAGAGAAGAGAATTATCAGAAGACTGCAGAAGGAAATCCACCGGATGGAATAGATGTATGTATATTTAAAAACTGCCAAGGTAATAATTGAATTAAGCAAGTGAATAAAGCAGAAAGAGGTGGGGGACCAAAAATGCTGGTCAACAAAGTAGAAATCTGCGGTGTTAACACTTCAAAACTCCCTGTACTTACAAGCAGTCAGATGCGCGCTTTGTTTGAGGCCATGCATAACGGCGATGCCGATGCACGTAACCGGCTTATCAATGGTAACCTCAGGTTGGTTCTAAGCGTTATTCAACGCTTTACCAATCGTGGTGAATGTGTGGACGACTTGTTTCAGGTAGGTTGTATCGGTTTGATGAAAGCAATCGATAATTTTGATTTAGGTCAAAATGTTAAGTTCTCCACCTATGCAGTACCAATGATTATAGGTGAAATTAGGCGGTATTTAAGGGACAACAATCCAATTAGGGTAAGTAGGTCATTAAGAGATGTGGCATATAAGGCACTACAGGTGAGGGATTCCTTGGTAAACAAACATTCCCGGGAACCTTCCATTAATGAAATCGCCAGTGCGTTGAATATCCCCCGGGAGGATATTGTCTTTGCGCTGGATGCTATTCAAGAGCCAATTTCCCTTTTTGAGCCCATTTATCACGATGGTGGCGATCCCATTTTTGTAATGGATCAAATCAGTGATGATAAAAATTTAGATCTAAGTTGGCTAGAGGGAATTTCCATTAGAGATGCGCTCAGCAGGCTTAATGACCGGGAAAAGCACATTTTAACTTTGCGGTTCTTTGAGGGGAAAACCCAAATGGAAGTGGCTGAAGAGATTGGTATATCCCAAGCCCAGGTTTCCAGATTGGAAAAGGCGGCCTTAGGTCATATGCGAAAACATGTTTAACTGGGGGTTAACGAGATGCGCCCGCTAATGCTAGCAACAATTGTGGTGGCCACTGCCGTTACCAGCAACGGACTGTTGTTAAACGCCCCTGTGATTGAGGCGTATAACCCAAATAACCTATACCGTAACCTAGATCATTTAACGATACCTGCATGTGAGAACAACCTGAATGAAACAAGCAAATTTAACCAAAGTTTTGACTGGGCGATTTAATCGCCCTTTTTAGTTTTATTGATATAGATATCGGTGGCTTTCGTGTGGTTCGACATTTGTCTTGTTGTTGGGATGTAAGTTACTTCTAAAACCCGTATCCTGCTGCACCGCTCACTTAAGGATAGTTTTGCAGACTGAGCGCTAAGTTTTGTCCTGCGAAGGAATCGGAGCGAACGGTGCAAAATCACCTGCTTTTTAAACAAACATAGGATAAAACCAACAAACATGCATAATCACCCCAAAACAAAAAAGCAATAGTTGAATCAATTCATAATTCTAACTAGGCACATCTCGCTCATATACATATTATGGGGAGGTGCAAAATAGATGGTTAAAATTTCAGAATTAAGAACCCGGGAAATTATCAACGTGGTGGACGGGCGTAGACTGGGTGTAATTAAAGATATAGACATCAATATGGAGGATGGAAAAATCAGTGCCCTGATACTGCCAGGCACTGGTCGCTTTATGGGACTATGGGGTAAGGATGATGAATTCGTGGTACCTTGGGAAAAAATTGTTAAAGTGGGCATGGACGTAATTCTAGTGGAGGTTAATGTTATGTCCGATAGGCATGAGTACCTAAGATAACTTAGTCTAAACAAAGTACTCCACTCTGGAATGGGGAAATAAATTGGCAATGGTGGTGGTAAAAAATTCCTTAACCTCTTGCATCGTCTCTTTGGGGTAGACATATTTGACATAACCAAATTGACCGTACTTAACAGTTCTTTTTTCTTCGTCCATATCCAAGCTGGAACTGGGGAATACTTCATTAATTATACCCTTGGCCCGTTTGGTAAAGCGATGGGTGATTAATTCAAAGGTGATATCTGCCTTTAAAAAGGCAGGTATTTGATCATTTAAAGCAGTTAGTAGTTCGGTATAGTCATGTTGCCAATTGTCTTCTAATATAATCGGGGCGATGATAAATCCCAGTGGGTAACCGGCGTGGGCTACTTTGCCAGCCGCTTCCACCCTTTGGGGCATGTCAGGGGTGCCGTGCTCATACTTTTTGATTACCGGTGCACTGTTAAGGCTGAAGCGAAACCGGGTGTGGTTATTGTGGTTAACATCCAGCAGTGAATCCACATCGGTAAACTTAGTGACAAATCTAAATCTCCCTAACTGCTGTTGACCAAAAAATTCAATGGTCCTTTTGAGTGCACCGGTATAGCGTTCAACAGCAATGGGGTCAGAGGTGGCTGCTCCCTCAAATATAGTTATTTCTGGACTGCGTTTCTCAATGTACTTTTTAGCCCGGTTCAATATGTCTTCAATATTGACATAAACCCTAACATAAGGCTTTTTACCCATGTTGGTAGCTAAATAACAATATTCGCATTTCCCTGGGCAACTGGTGACCAGCGGTAGCTGAAAATGGGCTGAAGGTTTACAAGTTTGAAAATCCATGCTGCGTCGCACACCTACAACCAACGTACGTTTGCCTTCTGCATAGGCCTCTTGTGGTGTTTTCCCCGGAATAGCAGTGACTCGGTTATGGGAAGGGGTTTGGTTCACCTCAGCGCCAATATCGGTAAAATATTGATACAGTTCCTTGCCCAATGGATATTGCAATGCGTCGGGTTCAAAATATACCCGTTTTGGAATAAAGGACAACGTTTTCACCCCGTATAATTAGTTCTTCTATTTATATTGTCCGTTAACGTTACTAATCAATCCTTTCAGTAAGGTGGTAAATCCTGTATAATAGCTCTGGTGATTTGAAATGGTGATAAGAATCAGCATTCAAAATTAAGGACCTATGTCCCATAACACATTTCTGGAAATAGTAACAATATCTTATTGACTAACTATATATTGTGTATTAAAATAAACTTACCCACTAGGTGTTGGGGAATTCGCCCACCCTAGTTATTTTATGCCATTGACGGTTTTGTAAGTGAGGTGTGAGTTTTGCGTTGTCCTTTTTGCTCGTATCCTGACAGTCGAGTATTGGATTCTCGTCCTGCCGATGACGGACAGGCCATCCGTCGCCGCCGAGAATGTATCCAATGCAACAGACGTTTTACCACCTACGAAAGGGTGGATGAAATACCACTGGTGGTGGTAAAGAGGGATGGTCGTAGGGAAGTTTATGATCATAGCAAGTTGCTGCGCGGATTAATTAAAGCTTGCGAAAAGAGACCGTTAGCAGTTAGTCAGTTGGAAAAATTAGTTTCTGACATTGAAAAAGAAATTCGCAACCAAATGGTCACAGAGGTGAGCAGCACCAAGTTGGGAGAAATGGTGCTGAATTGGTTACGACATGAAGATGAGGTGGCCTACGTTCGGTTTGCTTCGGTTTATCGGGACTTTCAGGGCGTAGAGAGCTTTATGCAAGAATTGGAACGATTGAACAAAGAATAATAGATTGGATTCCAGGGAGGATATATGTATGACGTTTAAAATGATCAGGAAAAGAGACGGCCGGGAAGTTCCCTTTGATGAAGCCAAAATTACCGATGCTATTTTTAAATCGGCCCGTGCCGTTGGTGGTGAAGATCGCACCTTGGCAATGGAATTAACCATTGAGGTGCTTAAATATCTGAAAAAGAAATATAACGGCAATATTTTCGGGGTAGAAGATGTTCAAGATGCAGTGGAAAAGGTGTTGATTGAAGAGGGCCACGCCCGTACTGCCAAAGCTTACATTTTGTATCGAGCAAAACGTACTAACATCCGGGAATCCCGCAGTGACTTGATGGATGCGGTGGAAGAAATTCTGGAAGAAACCAGTAAAGAAAATGCCAATGTTAGCAACTCACCCTCGGCAAAAATGTTACAAATCGCCAGTGCGGCCAGCAAACAATATTACTTAACCCGCTTAATTCCAGAGGATATGGCCTTGGCCCACAAACGTGGAGATATACATATTCACGATCTGGATTTTTATGGCAAAACCTTGACCTGCATACAAATTCCTTTGGCTAGACTACTCAAGGAAGGATTCAACACCGGTCACGGCTATATTAGACCACCAAAACGTCCCACATCAGCAACAGCATTGGCAGCAATTATTCTACAGAGTTCACAAAATGATATGCACGGTGGCCAGTCCTTTGCTTTCTTTGATCGGGATATGGCGGAGTTTGTTAAGGATGCTGACGATTTTGAAACTTACCAAGCGATGGAAGCGTTAATATATAATCTAAACTCAATGCACAGTCGGGCCGGCGCCCAAGTACCTTTTTCATCCCTCAACGTAGGTACCGAAACATCCGAAGATGCCCGCAAAGTTACCCGCAACCTACTATTGGCATACGAGGCTGGTTTGGGACGGGGTGAAAACCCAATCTTCCCCAATATCATCTTCCGCCTGAAAGAGGGAGTGAACTTAAACCCAGGGGACCCCAACTACGATTTATTCAAATTGGCCTTAAGGGTAGCAGCTAAGCGCCTTAACCCAAGCTTTAGTTTTATGGATAGCTCCTTTAACAGTGAGTTTGGCGATCAAGTCAGTTATATGGGTTGCCGTACCAGAGTAATGGCTAACCGCAGAGGGCCAGCGGTGACCGATGGTCGGGGTAACCTGTCCTTTACCACCATTAATTTGCCTCGGATAGCTATTAAAGCAGAAAGGGACATTAAAAAATTCTACCGCTTGCTGAACGATACCATTGATTTGACCAAACGTCAACTTTACCATCGCTATCAGGTACAGGCGGCACTAAAGGTCAAAGACATGCCCTTTGTTATGGGTCAGGGTTTGTATATTGATTCAAAGAGTTTAAGACCAAATGATACCATTGAAGAGGCCATTAAACATGGCACATTGTCCGTTGGCTTTATTGGTTTGGCAGAAACCCTAACTGCTTTAATTGGTGTTCACCATGGTCAAAGTGAAGAGGCCCAGGCCCTTGGTCAAGATATTGTGTCCTTTATGCGTAAAAAAATAGATGAAGCCTGTGAAGAATACGATTTGAACTTTACTCTGTTGGCGACACCGGCAGAGGGTTTATCTGGACGGTTTATCAAGATTGACCGCAAAGAGTTTGGCGTCATCCCTGGTGTAACCAACAAAGATTATTACACCAACTCATTCCATGTACCGGTTCATTTCTCTATTAATGCCTTTGACAAAATTGCATTAGAGGGACCGTACCACAAGTACTGTAATGCAGGCCATATCAGTTATGTAGAATTACCCAGCCCACCAACCCATAATACCGAGGCCATGGAAGCCATCGTGCGGTTTATGAAGGAATCTGACATGGGTTATGCGGCCATTAACTTCCCAGTGGATTTTTGCACCGGTTGTAATTTGACCGGAGTAATTGACGAAGATAATTGTCCCCGCTGTGGTTCACCATCTATTCGTCGGGTAAGAAGGATCACCGGTTACCTCAGTACTGTCGATCGGTTTAATGACAGTAAATTGGCAGAACTGAAAGACCGAGTGGAGCACAACCTGTAAATGGGAGGAATTATGAAAAAAGTACGAGTGGCAGGCATTACCAAAAGTAGTGTGGTGGATGGACTGGGAATTCGTACGGTGGTGTTCTTTCAGGGCTGTCCCCGGCATTGCCCGGGGTGTCACAACGAGGATACCATCCCCTTTGCAGGGGGGCAGGAAATGACAGTTTCCCAATTGGCAGCAGAAATAAATAATTCAATCAGTCCAATGACTAAGGGCATTACCTTTTCTGGTGGTGATCCACTGGCCCAGCCTGAAGCTTTGGTTGAGGTGATTGAAATCTTAAGACAACAACAACCAAACTTAGATATCTGGGTGTATACCGGTTATACCTTTGAGGAAGTGCAGGATAATCCGGTTATGAAAGTGATTGATGTGCTGGTGGATGGCCCCTTCATTCAAGCCCAGCGGGACATTTCCCTAGCCTTTCGGGGCTCCACCAATCAAAGATTGATTGATATGCCCAAGACGTTAGCTGCCGGTAAATTGGTGCTGTTGCAACTGGACACAGAATAAACTAAAAATTGACGATAAAAAAACGGGAACCTCCAATATTTGATGAGGTTCCCGTTATTAATGCTATCGGTAAGTATAAAAAATTAATGGCAAGCAGAACAATTCTTTGATGTGCAGGCGGTGCAACTGTCACCTCTGCTGCCCCGCAGCGAATCGGCACTGTCGGCGCAAAAACCAGACATTACTCTTTTAGGATGTTCTGCATTACAACTGGGACACTTTAAGTTTTCTCCATTCTCACCCATTGGGCACAACCGCTCAAATTTATGGTTACATGAACTACAACGAAATTCATAAATTGGCATTTTACCAACCTCCTGTAAAATCAGTAGATATTTAAATCCCTTTACCCTAACTATATTATACATACATATTATAACATACAATTTGTTTTAACTAAAACACATTCATATAGAGCTGAATTAACATAAATGTTTCAATAGTGGAACTGGGGATTTGCTAAATTGTAGCGGGAAAATTAGCAGGGGATTGTCAGTTAGTTATTGAATTATAACGAAACTAGTCAAAGAATGAAATGAAAATGGGGTGAATTTTTTGCGAGTTAAATTTCTAGGTGCGGCACAAATGGTAACAGGTTCTTGTTTTTTGTTAGAGGTGGGCAGTAGCAAAATACTGATAGACTGTGGTTTGTTTCAGGGCCCTAAAGAAATTAAAGAACGAAATTACAGAAACTTTCCCATACCTCCCAGCAGCATTGATTTTATTTTACTTACCCATGCCCATATCGATCATAGTGGTTTAATACCTAAGTTAATAAAACATGGTTTTAGCGGTAGAATTATTGCCACTTCGGCCACTGTGGATCTATGTGAAGTAATGCTGCCCGACTGTGGCCATATACAGGAAATGGAATGTGAGCGAAAAAACCGTAAAAATCGACGGTCTGGTCGCAGGTTAATCGAACCCATTTATACCGCTGAAGATGGCGCCAGGGCACTCAGATACTTTGAACGGGTTAAATATGGCGACATTATTCCCATCACGCCGGAAGTGACGGTAAGATTTATCGATGCCGGTCATATTTTTGGCTCTTCTATGATCGAAATTTGGGTAAAGGAAGGCCAAGAAGAAACCAAATTATTATTTTCCGGGGATATAGGCAATTATGATCAGCCCTTTATTAATAACCCATCACTGGTGTTTAATGCTGATTACGTATTTATGGAGTCTACTTACGGCAACAGACGGCATAAAAATAGCCATAATAAGGCTGAAATGTTGGCACAGGCCATTAGGGATACCTATAAAAAGGGCGGTAACTTAGTTATTCCGGCCTTTGCTGTGGGTAGAACCCAGGATATAGTTTATGAAATTGCTGAACTGCAGCGCAACGGAGAGATACCAATACTACCAATTTATATTGATAGTCCAATGGCCATTAGAACCACGCAAATATTTGATCGCCATCCCAACATATATGATACTGAAACCACTCAATTAATTAGTGAAGGTAACCACCCCTTGAGGTTAAAAAATTTAAGTTTTACCATTACAGCAGATGAATCCCGAGAATTAAATATGAAATCTGATTGTAACATAATTATATCTGCCAGTGGCATGTGTGATGCCGGTCGCATAAAACACCACCTGCGTCATAACTTATGGCGACCTGAATCCACCATTCTGATAGTTGGCTATCAAGCCATCGGTACGTTGGGGCGACGTTTGGTTGAGGGTGAAAAACATGTCCGTATTCATGGCGAAGAAGTGGTGGTGCGGGCGGAGATCAGAAATATTGATGGTTATTCGGCCCATGCGGATCAAAACGGTTTGCTGGCATGGCTAAAACACTTTAAAAAGCAACCGCGCAAGGTGTTCTTGGTGCATGGTGAAACTGAAGCGGCAGAGAATCTGGCTGGGTTAATAAAACAACAGCTCAATATTCCGGTGCTGATACCAGAGTATCTGCAGGAAGTGGAACTGACCACCACCGAAATGCTCAATGCAGCCATGCTACAGCAAACCTATCAAACCGTTGCCAACAAACTGGAAAAATACCTGCAGACTGGTGGGCAGCCAGAAAACAACGAAGTATTGTTTAGTCATTTAAAACAGCTGGAACGCTGGTTGGATTCGGCGGTTTAAGTAACAGGCAGAGATAATCGGACATAATATCATTATGCGGTAGAAAACAGGAGTGATTATAATGCAGCAGGTGGGAGAGGGTTTTGTGCTGGAAAAACATGGCCCCTTGACTTTTTATACTATACCATCCTTTACCATCAGTAACCTAGTGGTACATGGTTTTACCACTAGGTTTGGTGGCAGCAGTGATGGCAATTATGGCGCATTAAATTTAGGGTTACATGTGGGCGATGACCCAGCAAAGGTAATAGAAAATCGGCAACGGGTTTGTCAAGCACTGGGCATAGATTTTAATAACTTAGTGGCTGGCAACCAGGTTCATGGCAATGAGGTGCTGGTGGTGACCGAGGAACATTTAGGTAGGGGGCGTGATTCCATCGAGCAGGCGTTACCGAATGTTGATGCCTTAATCACCAATCAAGTTGGGATACCGCTATCCAGTTACTACGCTGATTGTGTACCGCTTTTTTTTCTTGATCCGATCAATAAAGTGATTGGATTAGCCCATGCTGGGTGGCAGGGGACGGTAACCGCCATCGGTGCCAAAACTGTGGCTAAAATGAATAGTGTATATGGCAGTAAGCCAGAGGATATTTTAGCCGGCATTGGGCCAGCTATTGGTTGCTGTTGTTATGTGGTGGATCAGCACGTCATCCACAGGTTGAAATCCACCTTTGATTACTGGGAAAAGGTAGTTAAACCCTGTGGTGATGATCATTGGATGCTGGATTTATGGGAAACCAACCGCAGAATTTTGTTAGATGCCGGTTTGAAAGCCGAAAATATTACATTGGCCGGCGTTTGTACATCCTGCAATAGTGATTTTTTGTTTTCACATCGTGCTTCTGGGGGTTGTACCGGAAGAATGGCTTCGTTGATTATGCTTAAACAAGGGTAAGGAGGAAAGTAATGTCCAAGAAAATACTGGTTGTGGATGATGAAGAAAATATCTTAGAATTATTAAAGTTTAATCTGGAACGGGAAGGTTATCAGGTGATCACTGCAAAGGATGGCAACAGAGCGTTGGAATTAGTGCGTAGTGAAAAACCAGACTTGATGCTACTGGATGTAATGTTGCCAGAGATTGATGGCTTAACCCTTTGCCGCACTATCAATAGCGATGCAGAAACCAAAGAAATACCCATAATTATGTTAAGTGCCCGGGGGGAAGAACTGGATAAAGTGCTGGGGCTAGAGATGGGTGCTGACGATTATATTACTAAACCCTTTTCACCACGGGAGCTGGTGGCTCGGGTAAAGGCTCGCCTGCGTCGTCATAACGTTGATGCGGCCAGTAAAGATGTTGTTTACTCAAATAAGTTATCCATTGGCGGCTTAGTAATTGATGAAGATCGCTTTGCTGTGACCATCAATGGATATAAACAAGACTTGACACCGAAAGAATTTGAACTATTGCGCTTTTTAGCCCGCCATCCAGGCAAAGTATTTTCTAGGGATTATTTGTTGGAAAAAATTTGGGGTTATGACTACACCGGAGATTCCAGGACGGTAGATGTGCACATCCGCCACATTCGCCAGAAGTTTGAAGAAGCGCCGGAGTCACCGCAATTAATTGAAACGGTACGGGGTGTTGGTTACAGATTCAAGGAGGTTTAACATATTGAGTTTGGGCATTAAAGGGCGTACTATTGGCAGTTATGCTTTACTGCTGTTGATATTTATTGCGCTGATACTGTTACATGACGAAGGGCTTGTCTCTGCCAAACTGGCAATTTTTTTAGCCTTTATTGGTATAGAATTTGTTAGCTACTTTGTTTTGGTACGCTTAATAAGCCCGTTACAGGAATTAATCACTGCCACCTATGACCTGGCAGGGGGTATTTTAGAAAAAGAAATCATGATTAACGCCAACAACGAGATTGACGAATTGGCCGCCAGTATCAATGTCATTGCTCAACAATTGCGCTATCGCCTCAATAAAATGAATGATGAGCGCAGTCGGGTTAATGCCATACTGGACAGTATGGGTGAAGGAGTGATTGCCCTTGATGCCGATGGCCGGATCATCATGGTCAACCCCATGTTGATTAAGTATTTTAAAATTAGTGAAGATGATTTTGTTGGCAAGCGGACAATTGAAGTGATTCGCAGTTATGAGTTGGATCAACTGTTGCGGCAAGTTTTAATAACTAGACAACCGTTGAGCGCTGAAACAAAAATTTTAATTACCAGTCCTAAAATATACCGAGTTTTTGCCACCCCATTAATCAGTGCCACCGGCAAACAACAGGGGGTGGTGGCGCTGATAGCCGATGTAACGGAGCGCCGTCAATTGGAAAAAATGCGCACTGACTTTGTGGCTAACGTCTCCCACGAATTAAAAACGCCGCTGACATCCATTAAAGGTTTTCTGGAAACTTTATTGGACGGAGCCCTTGAAGACCCAAAAACAGCGGAACACTTTCTTAAAATAGCGAAAACAGAAACCGATCGCATGACCAGGTTAGTGGAAGATTTATTAAAATTGTCCAAGTTAGAAAATAGAAAAACAGTATTGGATCAGCAACAACTGAACATGGCCGAAGTGGTGTCCCAGGTAATGCAAATATTTAGTTCCCGGGCTGATGAAAAAAATATTGAATTGACTGCAAAAATTCAACGGGATTTACCACCGGTTCTAGGTGAAAAGGATTTACTGATTCAAGTGTTGATAAACCTGGTGGACAATGCCATTAAGTACATACCCGTTGGCGAAACAGTAAACATTACATTGGAGCTGGATAAAAGCAAGCAAAAAATGTTGGTTACTGTGGCTGACAGCGGACCGGGCATACCGGCAGAAAGTTTACCCAGGCTGTTTGAGCGCTTTTATCGAGTGGATAAGGCCCGTTCCCGGGATGCCGGTGGCACCGGCTTAGGTTTATCCATTGCTAAGCATGTGGTGGAGTTACACGGTGGCGAAATTTGGGTGGACAGCTCATCCCAAGGAACGATATTCACCTTTACGCTGCCTTTAACATAAAGTTAACGGTAATTAAATCTCGGCATAAAGACTAGTTGATACAATAAGGTACAAAGCATAAAGAGGGGGATTAGTCTTGAGTGACACCAAAATTACCGTGCAAAATCTTAACCTTTTTTATAAAGACTTTCAAGCGCTGAAAGATATAAATATTAATGTTAATGCAAACCATGTGACTGCCCTGATTGGACCTTCCGGTTGTGGAAAATCAACCTTTTTACGCACCTTAAACCGAATGAACGATTTGTATGAAGGGGTACGGGTTGAGGGTACCGTGCTATTGGATGGGGAGGATATTTACCAACCCAATGTTGACGTGGTTAATTTGCGCAAGCGAATTGGCATGGTTTTTCAAAAGCCTAACCCTTTTCCGATGTCTGTTTACGACAATATTGCCTACGGTCCGCGAATCCATGGCATCAAAAATAAACAGCAACTTGATCACATCGTGGAAAAAAGTTTGCGTGGGGCAGCCCTTTGGGATGAAGTGGAAGAACGGTTGTATAAATCGGCGCTGGGCCTGTCCGGTGGTCAGCAACAGCGCTTGTGTATCGCTAGGTTATTGGCGGTGGAACCAGAGGTTTTGTTAATGGATGAACCAACTTCGGCCCTGGATCCAGTATCAACCCTAAAAATTGAAGAACTAATTCGGAATTTGCGCAATCAATATACAATTATTATTGTCACCCACAACATGCAGCAGGCAGCCAGAGTTTCTGATACCACTGCTTTCTTTTTAAATGGTGATTTGATTGAATCAGGGGATACCGACACAATGTTTACCATGCCACGGGATAAACGGACGGAGGATTACATTACCGGTAGATTTGGCTAGCAAAAACTGGAGGGAAAAGAGATGTCAGTGAGGGCAGGTTTTGATAAATCGTTGCATGAACTGCAACAAGAGATTTTGCGTATGGCCAGTTTGGTGGAAGAATCTATATATAAATCTATTCAGTCTTTAAGTAATCAAGATGTGGTATTAGCCAGTCAGGTTATTGAAGGTGACGATGTTATTGATGCTTTAAGGGACCAAATTGAGAATAAAATTATTACTTTAATTGCCACCCAACAGCCGATGGCCAAGGATCTGCGGGTGATGGTCACCGGTATTAAAATTTTGATGAGTTTGGAACGGATGGCCGATCATTCGGTGGATATAGCCAGAGTGACCTTGTGTTTAGCGGAGAAAAAACTAATTAAACCATTGATTAATCTGCAGAAAATGGCTGCCATAGCCCAAGAAATGACCAAAGAGGGCTTGGACGCCTATGTAAATGGCGATGCCGTGAAAGCCAGAATGATGTGTGATCGAGATGATGATGTGGATGATCTGTACCATGAAGTACTGAGAGAACTGTTGGCATACATGGAAAGGGACCCCAATGTCATCGGTCAAGCGGTCTATTTAATACTAGTTAACCGATTTTTAGAGCGAATTGCAGACCATGCCACCAACATCGGTGAGCTGGTGATCTACTTAATCACTGGCGAAAAGGAAGAACTAAACTGATTCTTTGGGAAAAGTGCCTACTTAGGCGCTTTTTTTATAGTTATCAACAGGATTTATTTTACAATCGTCGAATAAGTAATCTATCTTAACAACTGGGAGTAATATTTTGCGTAAGGTCAAAGGGTTAAAAATAAAAAGGCTGACATTTAGTGCGGTGATGATATTTTCGCTACTGATGTTAATAGCTTATGAGACAGCAGGATTAGTACGACCATTAATATTTCATTGGTTAATAAATGTAGAAACAATGGAAACTGAAACAGCCACCGAAACGGTGCCGGTTGATGGGCTGCTGATTAAAGAAGAGTATCTATTCCGAGCACCCATTAAAGGTAACATAGTATTTAGCGTTAAAGATGGCCAACGGGTGGCCAAGGCCACTAAGATAGCAGAGATAAAAGCATTGAGCTTGGATGCTCCGTCGGGAGCAGCTATTCAATCAATAATGGCTCCCAAAGCTGGTAGCTTATGTACCCACATAGATGGATTGGAGGAGGTTTTGTCCCCGGCAACCGTTGATGTATTGGATTTATCACAAATTGGTACCATAAGGAAAGAAATATCAGCAATTGACGGTGCAAAAAATCAGGTGGAAAGTGGACAGGTTGTGGCCAAATTGGTTGACAATTTGCAACCAATATTGATTTGTATGGAAATGAATGCCGATGCGGTGAAGGCAGAATACTTAACTGAGGGTAACAATATCAGGGTTAAACATAAGGATGACCTATTCACTGCGAAGGTTATTAAAAGAGAAACATTACAGCAAAAGCAATCGGTGTTACTGTCGGCTAACAGTTATCCAGAGGAAATTATCCATCTGCGCAGTACTGAATTTGAACTAATTAAAGATCAATTAAGTGGTATCCTGGTGCCAGAGAGTGCGTTGGTTTATCGTGATGATCAGCCTGGTATATACATCATTTATGAAAAAAGTGTAGCCTGGGTAGCAATAGAAATTGCAGGGGAGTTGCAAAATAAAATTTTGGTAAACGGTGACCGATTAAAAACAGGTACTCGTTACATCACTACCCCAGAGGTTATGTTGGAAGGAGACCACGTATCTAACTAAAGGAGCGAGCACATTGATTGATGTGGTATCTAATTACAAAATAGTACAGCAAAAAATTAGAGAGGCCGCCCTAAGAAGTGGCAGAGATCCGGAGAGGATTAAGCTGATAGCAGTGACTAAAACTGTGCCGGTTGAGGAAATAACCAAGGTGATTAAAGCCGGAGCAAGTAACCTGGGGGAAAACCGGGTGCAAGAATTAGTTAATAAGCAAGTATTATTGTCAGATGTCCATTGGCATTTAATTGGTCATTTGCAGACCAACAAAGTTAACAAAATTATTGGTAAAACGGTATTAATTCATTCCCTTGATCGCTGGTCGTTGGCAGAGACATTGCAGCAAGCGGCAGAAAAAAGGGATATCACTGTTAATGTTTTGGTGCAGGTGAATGTTTCCGGTGAGCAATCAAAATATGGCTTGGCACCACAGCAAGTGGAGGATTTCATTGGCGATGTTTCTGAGTTGTCCCGTTTAAACATCATGGGTTTAATGACCATGGCGCCCTTTGTCAGCAATCCTGAAGAAACGCGACCGGTATTTAGAGAATTATATAATATGCAACAAAAACTTCAGATTAAGTGGCCAAATTTAAAGCATTTGTCCATGGGTATGACCAATGACTATCAAATAGCAGTGGAAGAAGGAGCTGATATAGTAAGGGTTGGTTCGGCTATTTTTAAGCATCAATTATTGGAGGGGTAAAAGTGGGAAAAAAATTAATGGATAAAATGATGGGTTTTATGGGATTGGATGAAGAAGGATATGAAGACGAAAAATTAGAGCAGGATACAGCTTTAGAGGAGCCAAAAGAATTAGGAAGGCGCAAAGGTGGAACAGTGGTCAGCTTGCATACCCAAAGGCAAGTTCAGGTTGTACTGGCAGAACCATCTTCCTATGATGAGGTACAAAATATTGCCGATAACTTAAAAAATCGTCGTTCGGTGATTGTTAACCTAGAAAAAACTGATCCAGAACTTTCAAGACGGGTGATTGACTTTATGAGTGGTACCACTTACGCTCTAAATGGCAACATGCAAAAGGTTGGCCAAGGTATATTCTTGTTTGCACCAAATAATGTAGATATAACTAATGAATTAAAGGAGCAAGCAAAGGAAAAGAGTATCTTTTCAATTTTTAATTCATAGGTTATTACAATAACTAACTTTTTATAGAGGTGAATAAATGGGTATTGTTTATAATGCGGTGGAGGTAGCCTTTGAAGTTTACAAATTTATTTTAATTGCTAGAATCATCCTTTCTTTTGTTAGGCACAATCCCTACAGCCCAGTCATTAAGTTTATATATGAGTTATCAGAGCCATACTTAGGGTTTTTCCGCCGTTTTATTCCACCAGTGGGCATGATCGACTTTTCACCCATTGCAGCATTCTTTGTCTTAAGTATCATTGAATACTGGGTGGTATTGCCGATAGTGAGGTTAATATTCTAAATGACCATCATTGACCGACAGCAAATATTAAGTCGTTATTGCAGTATTGAGGAAAAGACCATTATTGCCAGAGCCATTGACTTGGCCGAAAGCGTATTAAAAAATCATCAAGTGGCGGTTAGCGATTTTTATGACCCGTATCATACGGGTCTAGTGTTTTCTCTAGTTAAAGGAATTCATGATTTATCGGTAGTGGCAGACGGTGGTTACCCCAATGCTGAGCGATCAAGGGTGGTGATTTATCCCGATTATTTATTGCCGGAACAGGTTGATGCCAACCTCGCTTTTTTATCCATTGAGGGTAACTTTAAAATGGTTGCCGTTAATCATCGAGATTACTTAGGCTCATTGATGGGCCTTGGTCTAAAAAGAGATAAGCTGGGAGACATCATTGTTCATGAATCCGGTGCCGATTTAATTGTGGATGCAGATGTGGCACCCTATGTGCGGGCTAATCTGACTAAAATAGGCCGTGTGAAGGTAGAAATTGTTGAAATTTCCAGGGAACAATTGCGGTTGCCGGAAGCCAATATTAAAATAATTAATGCTACCGTGGCGGCTCTACGGTTGGATGCTGTGGCCGCAGCGGGCTATGGCGCTTCCCGCAGTAAAATAGTTAAGGAAATTACTGCTGAAAGGCTAAACTTAAATTGGTGTCCCTGTAGCAATCCGGCTACGTTGGTTAAAGCAGGGGATATGTTGTCGCTGCGTGGCCGTGGACGAGTTAAGGTGGCTGAGGTTGGGGGCAACACCAAAAAAGGACGGGTGGCGGTGGTGCTGCACAAATATCTTTAACTTTATAAAATCAATTTATAAAAGTAATATAGGTCAAAAAGATAAGCTAACGGTTATGCGGAGGTGTGCAAATGCTTAGCCCTTTGGATATTAGGCAAAAGGAATTTCGCAAGGGGTTCCGGGGTTATGACGAACGGCAGGTGGACAACTTTATGGAGGAAGTTGCCACAACGATAGAAGATTTGTTAAAAGAAAATGATCAATTGAGAAGAAAAATAGTTGAATCCGAGGAACGGCAACAGAAATATCAAGAACTGGAAGTGGCCCTAAAGGACACCATGGTGCTGGCCCAAAAGAACGCCCAAGACCTAAAGGAAAATGCTGATAAAGAAATTAAATTATTAATGCAGGACGCCCATCAGCGGGCCGAATTGCTGCTACAGCAGGCGGAAGAACAGGCCAAAAAAAAGGTAGAGCAGGCGGAAGAACAGGTCAAGGAAATTATGGAGGCTTACCGTCAATTACAAAAACAAGCCAATGTATTTAAAACGCAATTCCGCACTTTTTTGGAAACCCAATTAGAATTATTAACTGCTGAACCCCAAGTAAATGAACCAGAAGAGGAGCAAGCAGTATAATTGGCACTGCATATCAAAGAAGAAAACGGTGCGGTGATCTTTAAAGTGCGGGTTCAACCTCGGGCTGCCAAAAACCAGATTTCTGGCTTGCTTGATGATGCTGTAAAAATAAGGCTAACTGCACCGCCGGTGGACGGTGAGGCCAATCGAGCACTGCAGGAATTTGTGGCTAAGTTATTTAAAGTTCCCAAGAGTAAGGTGGAAGTGGTATCTGGACATACCGGACGGAACAAAATCATTCGGGTGGAAAACGTGAATTTGACCGAGGCCCGCAAAATTTTACCTAAATAAACACCGATTACAAAAAGTTGACCGATGCTACAACTTTATGTATAATAAATAAACGTAAAATTATATTTATAATGCCTATGAACGGAACAGTAAATTGAAATGTGTTGTCACAGAGAACCCGGGTATGGTGGGAGCCGGGTACAGCCTTCAGTTGAAAATCATCCCGGAGGTGCACAAACAAAAATTCTTTTTAGAATGAGTAGGTTGTGTCGGTGACACCGACGTTAACGGTGCTTGAGTGATCGGGTATAGCATTTACCTGTTCACAAGGGTGGTACCGCGGAAATAATCCGTCCCTTGGGGGGGGGCGGGTTTTTTTATGCTTATTTATCAAAGTATATATAATTACAAAATTCTTATAAGAGGTGACTATTTACAAATGGATTACGGTAAAACACTAAACCTGCCCAAAACAGAGTTCCCCATGCGGGGCAATTTACCCCAGCGGGAACCGGAAACATTAAACTGGTGGGAAGAAGTTGACATCTATAGGCAAGTACAGGAGAAGAACAAAGGCAAGGAAAAATTTATTTTACACGATGGACCGCCCTATGCCAACGGTCACATCCATTTAGGCCATGTTTTAAACAAGGTATTAAAGGATATTATTGTCAAGTATCATTCCATGGCCGGCTATGATGCTCCATATGTACCTGGTTGGGATACCCACGGGTTGCCAATTGAACAGCAGGCCATTAAAAATTTAAAAATTAACCGTCACCAAGTGGATCCGGTTGATTTTAGAAAACAGTGCCAAGATTATGCGATGAAGTTTGTGGACATCCAAAGGGAAGAATTTAAGCGTTTAGGGGTGCGCGGGGATTGGGAACGTCCTTATTTAACGCTGATACCTAAATACGAAGCTAAACAAATTCGTGTATTTGGTGAAATGGCCAAAAAGGGTTACATTTATAAAGGTCTGAAACCGGTGTACTGGTGTGCCAGTTGCGAAACCGCTTTGGCAGAGGCAGAGGTTGAATACCATGACAAGTCATCACCATCTATTTATGTCAAGTTCCCGGTGGTGGATGGTAAAGGCTTGCTGCCCGAAGATAACAACACCTATGTGGTTATTTGGACCACCACCCCTTGGACATTACCTGCCAACGTAGCTATATCTATTCATCCGGAATTGGATTATGTACTGGTGCAGGTTGGTGCAGAAAAACACCTAATTGCCAAAGCACTGATGGAAAGCTATGCTAAAGTTGTTGGCCAAGAGCAGCTGACAGTGGTTAAAGAAATTAAAGGTGAGCAGTTAGAATATGTTCATTGTCGCCATCCCTTTGTAGAGCGGGATTCGGTGTTGATTCTCGGTGATCATGTCACCACCGACAGTGGTACCGGATGTGTACACACCGCCCCTGGTCATGGTGAAGAAGACTTCTTTGTGGGTAAAAAGTACAACTTGCAAGTAATATCTCCGGTGGACAACCGCGGTCGATTTACCCAAGAGGGTGGCAAGTTTGCGGGACAAAAAATTTGGGATGCTAACAAAGAAGTGCTGGAGGAACTGGAAGCCCGGGATAGATTGGTACATCAACACAACATCGACCACTCCTACCCCCACTGCTGGCGTTGTAAACAACCAATTTTTTACCGGGCCACCGAGCAGTGGTTTGCGTCAGTGGATGGTTTTAGACAACAGGCGCTGGACGCAATCCGCAACAAGGTGCGGTTTATTCCAACTTGGGGTGAAGATCGCATCTATAACATGATCGAGGGGCGCGGTGATTGGTGTATTTCCCGTCAGCGCACTTGGGGTGTACCAATTCCCATCTTCTATTGTAAAGATTGTGGTAAGGAGCTAATCACTGAAGAAACCATTGCCCATTTGGAAAAAATCATTGCCGAACACGGTTCTGACGCTTGGTTCGCCAGAGAAGCCAAGGACCTAATGCCTGAGAACACCAAGTGTGACTGTGGCTGCACTGAATTTACCAAAGAAACAGATATTATGGACGTGTGGTTCGACTCCGGTTCCAGCCACAAAGGTGTACTGGATCAACCGGATTTGTGGCCAGAACTGCGCTGGCCCGCTGATTTATATTTGGAAGGTAGTGACCAACATCGCGGTTGGTTTAACTCCTCACTATCCACAGCCATTGCAGTGGATGGAGAACCTCCCTATAAAGCGGTGTTGACCCATGGCTTTTTGGTAGATGAAAAGGGACGCAAAATGTCTAAATCACTGGGCAATGTGGTGGACCCCTTAAAGGTTATCAAGCAAATGGGTGCTGATATTTTAAGATTGTGGGTAGCCTCTGCGGAATATCGCAGTGATTTAGCTGTGTCCGATAATATCCTTAAGCAAACCACCGAGGCTTACCGCAAGATTAGAAATACCATCCGTTTTCTGTTGGGCAACTTAAATGGGTTTGATCCAGCGCAAAATAGTATAACATATAATGAAATGTTAGAACTAGACCGTTGGGCATTGCTGAGATTGCACCGATTAAACGAAAAAGTACTGAAGGCATACCATGATTATGAATTCCACGTGGTTTACCATGCTGTGCACAATTTCTGTGTTACTGACATGAGTGCCCGTTATTTAGATATCATCAAAGACCGTTTGTACACCGCTCCGGCTGAATCTAAGGAACGTCGGTCAGCCCAAACGGTGCTATATCAAGTGCTTGATTCACTGGTAAGGCTGTTGACACCGATATTGGCCTTCACCAGTGAAGAAGTATATCGACATATGCCAAAACCGACAGATAGCCCCGTTAGCGTACAGTTATTGGATATGCCCGAGGTTAATGAGGCATATTTGGATATCGAACTGGAACAAAAATGGGATCGCATCATGCAAGTTAGATCTGAGGTGTTAAAACACCTAGAGAATGCTCGCAAAGAAAAATTCATTGGTAACTCCCTAGAAGCTGCAGTTCATATATACGCTGAGGGTGAATTGTATGACTTTTTAAAGCCAATGGAAAATGAATTTGCTACTTTGTTTATCACTTCCCAGGCTTACTTGCATAACGGTAATGCTGAAGGCTTAGCAATCAGTGATAATGTCAGTGGTCTGGCTGTAAAAGTCGAAAAGGCTACCGGTGAAAAGTGCGAACGCTGTTGGATGTATCATAAAGAAGTGGGTCAACACCAAGAACACCCAACCCTATGCCCCCGCTGTGCCGGTGTATTGACCAAGTAAAAAAATAAGAGAAGGGGCTGTTGCAAAACTTTGCCACAGCCCCTTTATTAACGAAACCCAGGTGTCTTTTGCCTTCGCTTTTAGATAAAAGGTTAATTGAAAAACCCAGCACCTGCTGCAGGTAGCGAACGGCATATAGTGACGCAGCGAACCGAAGTTAGCGAAGGAGGTTTAATTGGTTTCTCTATATTTAAGCAGTCGCATGGCGTTTAGGATCACCAACAGCACACTGGCTTCGTGAACCAGCATACCCGATGCCAACACCACAACATTGCCCATTACTCCCATCAATAACACCAGCACCACCAGCACCGCAAAGCTTACATTTTGTTTGATATTGCTAAGGGTGTGGCGACTGAGACCAATGGCATAGGAGAGTTTTTCCAACCGATCTGCCATTAACACTAGATCTGCTGTCTCCATAGCGACGTCGGTTCCGGCAGCTCCCATGGCAATGCCCACATCGGCGGTGGCCATGGCCGGAGCATCGTTAATGCCGTCACCCACCATAGCAACAATTTTTCCTCGTTGCTTTAGGGTTTTGATTACATCCACCTTCTGTTCTGGTAACATTTCCGCGTGGAACTCATCAATTTCCAATTGCTGAGCGATGGCTTTGGCAGTTCGTTTGTTGTCTCCGGTCAGCATGACTACCTTTTGAACGCCGCTACGTTTAAGGCGGGATACCAACGTGAGGGCATCTTGCCGGGGTACATCGGCGACGAAAATTACTCCCAGTATCACTTGACCTTCAACTACCATCATGCCGGTACGACCTAGATTTTCCTCCGCTGCCATGCGCTGTTCCACTGCATCATCAATAATAACACCTTGATCTAGCATCAGCTTGCGATTGCCCACCAACACAGTTTTGCCTGCCACGGTGGCCGCCACACCATGACCGGGAACCACTTGAAAATCGGTAACTTCTGGCAACGGGCCTTTGAGAGAGGCATATTCCACCACCGGCTTGGCTAACGGATGTTCGGACATTTTTTCCACCGCCGCGGCTTTCAATAACATATCTGTCTCACTACCGCTTCTTACCCATACGCTGGTTACCTTAGGTTGCCCCACTGTGAGAGTACCGGTTTTGTCCAGCACCACCACATCTATTTTTCCTGCCTTTTCCAAATGCTCTCCGCCTTTAATTAACACCCCTTGGCGGGCGGCGTTGCCAATACCAGCCACTATGGAAACCGGTGTGGCAATCACCAGTGCACCTGGGCAAGCGATGACAAGCAATGTTAAAGCTGTAATGGGATTTTTAGTTATGAGATAGACCAACACGGCCACCAAAATGATGCCCGGGGTATAGTAGCGGGCAAAGTTTTCTAATATTTGTTGGCTACGGGCTTTTTCTCCCTGGGCTTCCTCAACCAATTCGATGATTCGGGCAAAGGTGGTATCTTCACCGGACTTCTCGGTTTCAATTTCTAAATAGCCAGCTTCGTTAATGGTGCCGCTAAAAACAGAATCGCCCACCGTTTTTTCCATTGGCAGTGATTCACCGGTGATGGCCGCTTGGTTAACTGACGCTCGGCCGGTTATAATTTTACCATCCACCGGAATCTTTTCACCGGAACGTACAACTACTAAATCTCCCTGTTGTACATCTTCGGCCGGCATTTCAATTTCTTCTCCGTTCTTTAACACCCGGGCCACTTGAGGAGCCAACTCCATCAGTTTTCTTAGGGCATCGCGGGTCTTATCCATGGTGCGCGCTTCTAAATAGGAACCCAGTGAAAACAGAAAGGTCACCACTGCTGCCTCCCAGTATTCACCGATGACGATGGCCCCTAAGGCAGCAAGGGTTACTAAGGCATTAATACCCAGCACTCGGAACCGCAAGGCATGTAAGGCACTGATGGCAATACGGTATCCTGCCACCACTGTAGCCAAAATCATCAGTGAGTTAGCCAGTAACGGGCTAAATTCTAAGCGACCAATTAGCCAGCCAATAACTATTAACAGGCCGGAAATGGTGGTAATAATTAATTTTTGTTGGGAAATCCACAAATTTTTCAGCATTGTCAGGTGATTGCCCGGGCGCCTTACATCGGGTTCCATTGCCACACCTCCTTAGCGTTTTTCTATCACTCGATAGCCGGTTTTGGCAATTATTTTTTCAATCTCTTCCAGCGTAATTTGATCAGCATGGTATTGAATTTTCACTTTACCAGTGGCATAGTTTACATTGGCTTTTTGGATTCCCTTTTGCCTTTCTAAAATAAGCCCCATCTTTTGAGCACAGTCCGGGCAACCCAGGCCTTCTAAACGATAAGTTATTTCCTTCATGTAAAAACCTCCTACAAAATTTTATAAAGCTTCTCTAATCCAGGTTTTAAGTATCAACATCATCAATTTTATCCACTGCGGCGGCGACATTTAGCTCTGATAGCACATCGAACAGACTTTGTTCTAAACCCTGGCAAACTTTACAACCCTTCGCCCCCAGCAATTTTATATCCACATATAGAGTTCACCACCTTTGACCAGTTGTTTTTTTGTTAAATTGATTGTATTTCAGATTACCTTTAGTAACATTGATACAAATCAAAAAAAGAGAGGTTTTCCTCTCTTTTAATCGGTAATGATGGTGGATAGTTTTTCTTTGTTACGGATGATGATGTTTTTATGTCCCTCTGTGGTGATAATGCCAGCGGTCTGAAATTTAGTCAATTTTCGACTGACTGTTTCTGTGGTTGTGCCCAACAGATTGGCAATTTCTCGCCGCGATAGGTTTACCGAAACTTCAATACCTTGGGCGGTGCGAATTCCTTGTTTATCTGCCATCATCATTAACCAGGAAGCCAGCCGCTCCTCAATATTTTTTAACGTTAAGTCTATAATAAAATTTTCCGCAGCGGCCAACCGCTCACTCAAGGCTGCCATAATGCTAATGGACATTTCCGGATTTTCTTTAACCAGAATTTTAAAGTCCTCCCTTGGTATCATACATAAACCGGTGTCCTCCATGGCCTCGCCGTTAAGGGAATGATGTTCGTCCTTAAACAGACTAAGTTCTCCAAAAAAATCTCCTTGTTCCAGTATGCGGACAATTTGCTGTCGGCCATCCTTGGAAACTTCGTATATTTTTACTCTGCCATAGCGTACTATGTAGAGGTGGTCAGAGCGATCCCCCTGTAAAAATAAAACATTTCCCTTTTGGTAGTCTTTTTTTCTAATGAGCCCATTGACCTTTTGTAGTTCTCTATAGCTCAGGGTTTTGAAGATTGGTACTGTACTGGCACAGATATGTCTTAACTCATTGGCATTAAATATATGCATCAAATTCACCTCATAATGCTTTACTTAATTATTAATTGTATCACAGCTGTACCGGAACAAGTTAAGCAACCGAGGTTTTGTAATATATTTATGTATGTTAAATGTTATCCTTAACTATTACTGGTTAATAAAGTTAAAGAAAAGTTGTCTGAAAACATTTGGTGTGATAAAATTTGCTTTGATTAATAAAATAGGGTTATTACTCTATTTTACAGAATGGAGGAGTATAACTTGTTCAGTGGAACCATTCATCCTGAAAATATTGCTAAGCTAGATCAGCAAGATATGGAAAAACTAATTTTTGCTATCCTAGGCCATGTTAACAGGTCATTGTCATACAATACCGGGCCCCTCGAGCTGTCCAACCGTATTCTCACAGAGCTGATAGAAACAGACCTTTTGGAAATAAAAACCGAGGGATGTGGGGGATGTAGTTCTTGTTCAACAACCCCCAAAAAAGAAAAGAGTAAGATTAAACGGGAAGGTAAAATCATTCAATTTCCCAAGGGAGAGTAACTCATTTGGAAGGATTTTTGGCTTTATAGTCAGTATAAATACCTTTTTTAATTCGTTGCGTGATAATACCGCCAATGCGCCCTGTTTGTTTGGCATTTAATGCCCCCCAACCGTATTGGCGGATAGTTTCGCCCAAACCAAGTTCTTCAGCCACTTCCATCCGCCACAAATCTTCTTTGGTGGGTGATTTAGGTTTTTTATTTCTTTTGGATTTTCTGACGGTCATGATGACACCCCCTGAGAATATTCTGCCTGATTAACAATAAAATATTAGTGACGGTGGATTTTTTAATGTTTTAAAAATTCAAGCAGGACTATTTTGAGCAACGGCGAACTTCAACATTAATCTTAAAATTTAATAAAGCCGAATGATGGTGGTGGGAGAGGGCCTATATAAGGACGCCGAAGGAGCAAGGCTATTACCGGCTGGCTGATAGTTGAAACTCTCAGGCAAAATGACTGCTACCTGACGGAACTCTGGAGAGATCCGAACAGTGGACACCCACGGGGAAGCCCCTGGATAACACACAAGTGATGGGGGTAATCTCTCAGGTAACCGGACAGAGCAACCAGCATTTGTGGTTTTGTTCTGTCTTTTTGCTTTTTTCTACATGGGGTCAGGAGTAATGCAAATATTATGTTTTCATCATACTAATAAAGTATAGTTAAACGGAGGAGATTTAATGGTAGAGCTAAAGCGTACTCCACTTTATCAAGTGCACAAAGAGTTGGGCGCTAAACTGGTTGAATTTGGTGGCTGGGAAATGCCGGTGCAGTATCAAGGTATCCTTAAAGAACATCAAGCGGTTCGTGAGGCTGCGGGGTTGTTTGATGTATCCCATATGGGTGAGTTTCTGGTGGCTGGAGAAGATGCCCTTAATTTTCTTCAACAATTGGTGACCAACGACGTTTCTAAAATAGGCATTGGCAAAGTTATGTACACCACCATGGTCAAAGAAGATGGCGGGGTGGTGGACGATTTATTAATTTATAACCTTGGCTTGCACCGCTATCTAATGGTGGTAAATGCCGGAAATATTACAAAGGATTTTAACTGGGTTAAACAAAATCTGGTCGGTGATGCCGATGTGGCTGATAAATCAGATGAATTTGCATTGCTGGCGTTGCAAGGTCCGGTGGCGGAAAAGGTGCTTCAGACATTAACCCCATTGCAGTTAAATACCATTGGCCCGTTCCAATTTGCCATGGGAGTAATTGGTGGCGTGGCCTGTTTAATATCCCGTACCGGTTACACCGGAGAGGATGGCTTTGAGATGTACTGCCACCCGGACGAGGTGGAACATTTATGGCGGGCTATATTAGAAGCCGGCAAGAATGATGGCGTGGTGCCTGCGGGGCTGGGTGCCAGAGATACCTTGCGATTTGAAGCTGCACTACCGCTTTACGGGCATGAATTAACTGATCAAATTAACCCTCTAATGGCAGGACTTTCTTGGACAGTAAAGTTTGACAAAGAAGATTTTATTGGTAAAGAGGCTTTACTTAAAGTGAAGGAACAAGGGGTTTCCTATAAGTTAGTGGGTTTAGAGATGATCGAAAGGGGGATTGCCCGGGCAGAGTATCCTGTACAAAAGGATGGACATGGTATTGGCTGGGTAACCTCCGGTAGTTTTTCACCAACCCTTAATGCTAATTTGGCGTTAGCCTATGTTAGACCAGAGTATGCAGCGCTAGAAACTGAATTGGCGGTGGTAATCCGGGGTAAGGCTGTTAAGGCAAAGGTGATTAAGAAACCTTTCTACAAGAAAGGCTAAATATAACAATAGTAATTGATTTTGAGGGAGGAATTTTTAATGAGTAAAGTGATGGCAGGTTTAATGTACAGTAAGGAACACGAGTGGGTAAAGATTGAAGGGAATCGGGCTACTATAGGTATCACTGATTATGCCCAAGAATCATTAGGGGATATTGTATTTTTAGAATTACCCAATGTGGGTGATACCTTTGAAGCAGAGGATACCTTTGGGGTAGTGGAATCGGTTAAGGCCGCCTCAGACTTGTATACCCCACTGAGCGGTAAAGTGGTGGAAATAAATGAGGATTTGGTGGATTCACCCGAAGCCATTAATGAAGATCCCTACAATGCGTGGATGATGGTAATTGAATTTGACGATGATGCGGCAGTTAATAACCTGCTTTCTAAAGAACAATATGAAGAATTTTTAGAGGAGAATGCTTAATGGGTTATATTCCTCACACTGATAATGAACGACAGCAAATGCTAACCCAGCTGGGTATGGAAAAAATAGAACAACTATTTAGCGACATACCACAGCAGGTGAGATTGCAGAGAGAATTAAACATACCGGGGCCCTTTAGTGAATTGGAGGTTTCCCGCCAGCTAATGGCCTTGGCCCAAAAAAATAAAACCACAGATCAATATATCAGCTTTTTAGGCGCCGGAGCCTACGACCATTTTATTCCCAGTGCGGTACAGCACATATTGTCCCGGGCGGAATTCTATACCGCTTATACACCTTATCAACCGGAAATTAGCCAGGGCGTGTTACAATCTATCTTTGAATTTCAAACGATGATTTGTGAGCTAACGGGAATGGATGTGGCCAATGCTTCAATGTATGATGGTGCTTCCGCCACCGCCGAGGCAGCTTTAATGGCCTGTGTGGCCACCAAAAGAACCAAGGTGCTGGTTTCAAAGGCGGTGCATCCTGAATACCGAGAGGTGTTGAAAACCTATGCCGCTGGGCCGGAATTGGATATATTAGAAATAGATTTTTATCAGGGTGGTACCGATTTAGAGAAATTAAAAGAGCAACTGGACAAAGACGTGGCAGCGCTGATTATTCAGCAGCCCAACTTCTTTGGCACCATTGAAGATCTCACTGCAGCGGCAGAACTGGCCCACCAAGTGAAGGCACTGCTGGTGGCGGTGGTGGACCCAGTGGCCATGGCCTTAATTGCCTCACCGGGCTGCTGTGGTGCTGATATCGTTGTGGGGGAAGGTCAAGGTTTAGGTATTCCAATGTCCTTTGGTGGCCCCCATTTGGGCTTTATGGCCTGTACTGAAAAGTTAATGCGCCGGATGCCCGGTCGCATTGTGGGACAAACCAAAGATAGTAGAGGGGATAGGGGCTATGTATTGACTTTGCAAGCCAGAGAGCAACATATCAGACGAGATAAAGCAACCTCAAATATTTGCTCTAACCAAGCCCTTTGTGCGCTGGCGGCAACGGTGCATTTGAGTTTGCTGGGTAAAAAAGGTCTGCGTCAGGTGGCGGAACAAAGTTTGCAAAAGGCCCATTACGCCAGTGAACAGATTATTAATTTGTTGGGCTTCCAGTTAGCATGGTCAGCACCGTTCTTTAAAGAATTTGTTGTCAAGCTACCACAACCGGCGGCAGAGGTGAATGCTAAACTATTGGAAAATGGCATCATTGGTGGGTTGGATTTGGGACGCTACCATCCTGAATTGCAAAATCATATGTTACTTTGTGTCACTGAAACCCGGACTAAAGAAGATATTGACCGCCTGGTGGCGGTGTTGGGAGGGGACGTAAGATGAGTGAACCGTTAATTTTTGAACTTTCCCGGCCCGGTCGCCAAGGGGTAGCGTTGCCCCAAAATGATGTGCCGGCAAAATCATTGGCAGATTTAATACCGGCCTCAATGTTGCGGCAAGATGAACCAGAGCTACCAGAGGTAAGTGAAGTGGATGCGGTCAGACACTTTACCAGGCTTTCCAGGTTAAACTATGGGGTAGACGTCGGTTTTTACCCACTGGGTTCCTGCACCATGAAATATAATCCCAAAATAAATGAGGATGTGGCCAACATGCCCGGTTTTACCCGGTTACATCCTTATCAACCGGAAGAAACTGTTCAGGGCGCACTGGAGTTAATGTATTTAACTCAACAATACCTGGGGGAAATCACCGGCATGGATGCTTTTTCATTGCAACCTGCTGCTGGCGCCCATGGCGAACTGACCGGTCTTTTAATTATCAAGGCTTATTTAAAGCATAAAGGCTTAAATCGCACCAAGGTAATTGTTCCGGACTCTGCCCATGGCACCAACCCAGCCAGCGCTGCTTTGGCTGGCTTTAAAGTGGTTCAGGTGAAGTCGGATACCCGGGGTAATGTGGATGTGGAGGCTCTCAGACAGGTTGTTGATGAGGACACTGCCGCCCTAATGCTAACTAACCCCAGCACATTGGGATTATTTGAAGAGAACATTGTGGAAATTGCAGAAATAGTGCACAATGCCGGTGGTCTGTTGTACTATGATGGTGCCAACATGAATGCCATTATGGGCATTACCCGCCCGGGGGACATGGGGTTTGATGTGGTCCACCTCAATCTGCACAAAACCTTTTCGACACCCCACGGCGGTGGCGGACCGGGCAGTGGCCCGGTGGGTGTGAAGGCTGATTTGGCTCCCTTTTTACCCCGGCCGGTGGTGGTAAAAGAAAATGATCAGTACCGTTTGGATTATAGGCAACCGCTGTCCATTGGTAAAATGCGCAGTTTTTATGCCAGTTTTAGCGTGGTGATTAAAGCCTTTGCCTATATGCTAACGGAAGGTGGCAGCGGGCTAAAATCCGTCAGTGAGCATGCAGTATTAAATGCCAATTATTTGATGCGTAAATTGGCTGAACATTTGAACATTCCCTATGACCGGATTTGCATGCATGAGTTTGTTTGCCAACCTAAAGAACTAAAGGAAAAGGGTGTGCACACACTGGATTTGGCCAAACGAATGCTGGATTATGGGTATCACCCACCAACCATTTACTTTCCACTGATTGTGGAAGAGGCGATGATGTTAGAGCCCACCGAGACTGAAAGCAAAGAAGTTTTAGATGACTTTGCCAATAATATAATTAAAATTTTACAAGAAGCAGCTTCAGATCCGGAAATGGTTAAATCAGCACCCCACAGTACGCCAGTGGGAAGACTAGATGAAGTAACCGCAGCCAGAAATCCGGTGCTTCGCCACCGTAAATAATTTTAAACGCATCGGCCGTTGGAAAACGGTCATGCGTTTTTTTACTTTGTATCTTCTATACCTAATTCTTAATTAAATGTTTTGATGATATAATATACTAATTATCAAAAAATCTGGGGGTGAAAAGGTGGACCCCAAACAAAAGGTTGCCCGGTTATCCATCATATCTAATACGTTGTTGACTACGGGCAAGTTGTCAGTGGGTTTAGTTATGGGGTCAGTTGGTGTGCTGTCTGAGGCGATACATTCAGGCCTGGACCTAGTTGCCTCAATAATTGCCTATTTTTCTGTTAAACAGTCCGCTAAACCTGCTGATGAACAACACAAGTATGGTCATGGTAAATATGAAAATTTAGCTGCCATTATCGAGGCTTTATTAATTGTGATTGCTGCGGTGGCAATACTGCTAAATGCCATTCCCAAATTAATGCATAAAAATATTGAGATTGAAGCGCTGGGCTTAGGGATGCTGGTGATGGGTGTTTCCTGCGTGGTAAACGGTTGGGTGTCCTATAAATTAATGAAAGTGGCTAAGGAGACCGATTCCCCGGCACTGGAAGCCGATGCCCTGCACCTGCGCACCGATGTTTATACCTCATTGGGTGTATTTATCAGTATTGGATTGATTAAGCTGACTGGGTTGACCATTATCGACCCATTGGTGGGGATATTTGTTACGCTGTTGATTTTAAAGGCGGCCTATGACCTGCTGCATGACTCAGTGGCCAGCATGCTAGACACTAAACTGCCACAGGCTGACGAAGAAAGAATACAATTAGCGCTGGAACAGTACCGGGATCGCTTTGTCAGTTATCATAATTTGCGCACCAGAAAGGCAGGGCCACAACGGCACGTTGACCTGCACTTAGTGGTACCACGTTATCGAACGATAGCCGAAGTACACCTGCTTTGCGATGAAATTGAAGCGGTGCTGGAAAAAGAACTGCCTAGAAGTAGCATATTAATTCATAGTGAACCCTGTGATCCAAAGTACTGTGATAATTGTAATGCCAGTTGCCAATGCAGAAAAAACGGTGTCTGTATCAGGTCATTTGACAATAAGTAAAATAGGCTGGCCACCTTTTATCTAAAAAGCAAAGGCAAAAGACGCCTAGGTTTCGTTATTAATAATGCATAAAGGAGCTGTTGCAAAGTTTTGCAACAGCCTATTTCATGTTGGTAAAATTTTGTTGTCTAAGGGCTTCATATAGTACCACAGCCACAGAATTTGACAAATTAAGTGATCTCACCTCTGACAGCATCGGTATTCTAATACAATAATCTGGGTTTGCTGCCAATAGCTTTTCGGGCAGTCCGGCGGTTTCCTTACCAAAAACCAAAAAATCGTTTTCTGCAAACTTAACCTGGGTATAACTATTTTTTGCTTTGGTGGTTAAATACCAGAACCTTCCTTGGGGGTAATTTTGGTATAATTCATCAATACTGTCGTGGTAATGTAAATCCAACAGGTGCCAATAATCTAAACCGGCCCGCTTTAAGTATTTGTCATCGGTGGAAAACCCTAAGGGTTTTACCAAGTGGAGGCTGGCACCGGTACAGGCACAGGTGCGGGATATGTTGCCGGTGTTTGCCGGTATTTCTGGTTCCACTAAAACAATATGCATTTAACTCTCCCTTCCCGGAAACTGCAGACAATATTCCATCACCGGGCAGCGATCGCATTTAGGACGTCGGGCATCACAGGTTTCTCGACCATGGGCGATGAACAGATGGTGGGCCGGTTGCCATTTTTCTGCAGGTAGGCATGCCATCAGTTCTTGTTCGGTGGTTTCGGGGTTTTTGCCACTGGCTAAACCTAGGCGTTGGGATACTCGATGGACATGGGTATCCACCGGTAGCGTGGCTTGTCCAAAACCTACGCCCAGCACCACCCCTGCTGTCTTACGCCCTACCCCTGGCAATGCTTCCAGCGCTTCGCGATTTTGGGGTACACTACCCTGATATTTTTCCAGCAATATGCCACTGGTTTCAACGATGGCTTTGCTCTTATTGCGATGTAGCCCACAACCCTTAATATCTTCAGCCAACTGCTCAGGGCTTAGGTTGGCAAAATCTTCAGGGGAACGGTATTTTGCAAACAGTTTTTCCGTAATGATATTTACCCTTTTATCAGTGCACTGGGCACTGAGAATAGTGGCAATTAATAATTCAAAGGGGTTGCGGTGATTTAAACCGCACTGGGCATGGGGGTAGGCACTGTTGAGTCTTTCAAAAATTGCCAATGCCCGAGCTTTTTCTTTAGACATTGCTTAATCCCCTATTAGGTTAGCGTGATCTATTTTAATGCATCGATCCATTATCATGGTGATGTTGTTGTCTTGGGCCATTTTGGCGGCGTCATCATTGCTGATGCCCAATTGCAACCAAATTGCTTTAGGTTTTTTAACCAGTGCATCTTCCACAACTGATGGGGTGTCAATGCTGCGACGGAAAACGTCAACAATATCAACCTGCTCTGGAATTTCGCTAACCTTTTTATAGGCCTTTTCTCCTAAAATTTCATTTAGCTTGGGGTTTACCGGGATAATTTTATAGCCGTGCTGCTGTAAATATTTAGCCACCCGATGACTGTCTCGCTCAGGCTTATCTGATAGACCTACCACAGCTATGGTGCGTGTTTCCTTTAATAATTCTTTAATTTGATCGTCAGTGGGATTTTGAAACATGTGACAAACCCTCCTGTAAAATATTCCATAACTAATATACCAAAAAATTAGCAACTTTAGTAACATCAACTTAAATTATTGCTAGAAACACTTTTGCGTGGTAAAGTGTTAATGTATTTTTAAAAATAACTTTGGTGGTGTAAAGGTATGACACAGGTTTTATTGGCAGTGGCCCTGGGCTTTTTAGTTGGTCACTTTAAATTATTACCGCAGAACGGTAAACTAACCCAGCGGGCAATGACCTTTGGTTTGATTTTTTTACTGCTGGTAATGGGAGCCCAATTGGGTGCTAACAAACAGGTACTGGCAGACTTTGGCGCCATGGGCCTACAGGCATTGATGTTAGCAGTTGGTGGTATTGCTGGCAGTGTATTGCTGGTAAAGCTGGCCGAAGGTTATATTCGCAAGGGACTGACCAAGAATAATCAACGGGATGGTGTTAGTTTATTGGTTAACAAATGTACAAAAGTTGGTGAAAGCAAATGACTGGAATAATCCTAGCATCGGTAGGGGTTGGGGTTGCCTTAGGTTATTGGGTAATTCCCGATGCCTTGGTGGGATATTTAGATACCATGACTTCGGTGGCATTGTTTATCTTGTTGTTTACTGTGGGTGTTGAGTTAGGACAGCAGAAGGAAACTTGGGCTAAACTGATGAAGATGGGTTGGCGAGTGATTTTGGTACCGATTTTAGTGGCCATAGGCAGTGTGGCCGGTGCGGTGGTAGTGGGTTATTTCATGGGAATGCCATTGAACGAATCTTCGGCCATTGGAGCGGGTTTCGGATGGTACAGCCTTTCTGGAGTGTTATTGGCCAAGATTTATAGTGTAGAATTAGGTGCCTTGGCCTTCGTTACCAATGTGGCTAGGGAGTTAATGGCATTTTTATTGATACCATTGGTGGCCAAGTACGTGGGCCAGTACAGTGCCATCGCTCCTGGTGGTGCCACCACCATGGATACTACGCTACCCGTTATCTCTAAGTCGACAAATTCCGATATAGCAGTGGTGGCCTTTATCAACGGATCGGTGCTTACTGCCTTGGTGCCAATGTTGGTACCGATGTTGATAAAACTCTAAATGGTTTTTATTAAGACGAGGGTTTATTCCCTCGTCTTTTGTTAGCTTATGGGGTCATTCAATATTGACAAAAAACGAGAAGAGCAAAAGATCTTCTCGGGAGAAATGAGGAGTTATTGTATGTCAATTATAAAAATTATTAACTAACTTACTTAACTAAGTACAGAATTGCTGGCACTATCATTACTGATACAACGATTAGCCAGAGCAGATGGCCTTTGGTTTTTTCAACAGTTGCGCTACCACTATTACTTTGTAAGTATTGTTCATACTCTCTATCCAACATGGGCAACGCCTCCTTATTAATAAAAAATGGTTTGTTATTGAGTACATTGTATACAGGAACTATATATTGGTAAAGGTTGATATTTGACCCGTTAACATGATATAAGCCGCTGGCAGGCCTTGTACTATTTATCACAAACTTAGTTCGTTAAGTTTATACATTTTAACGCCGATTGCGGTGGTGTCGATTAGCTCAACATTTGTAGCCATTGACAGTGTCAAATTGCCAGCCAGTTGTGTCTTTAACTGAGATACACAAGTATTAGCCGGGCGGAATTTACAAAACTGTGGGCAATAATCCCCGGTATTAATGAACCAGTCCAATAATAGATCAGCGCCAAACCAATTCCCCAGTTAATGCTTTTTATTGACATCTAAAGACCTCCATATGCTAAGGGTTTAAAACCATTATTTGACAATAATTTAAATATCTTAATTTCACACATATAAATGCTAAAGGGATTCAATAAATAAACGCTATTTTAGCTGGCAATAATACTTTTGATAACTGAATTATTCCACGTAAAATAACCGTTTATTATATAAAACTAATTGGGACAAAAACAAAAGGAGGGAAAAACTGTGGATACCCTATACACATTAATAATTTTGGCTTTGATGGTGTCAGTGGCCTATGGCATTTATGCCTATGTTAAATCAACCTTTGCTGTTGAACCACAGAGAAAATCCATAGAAAGCCTAAAGAAAAATTCGATTGCAAATGAAGAATATGCTGAGGAGTTAACACAATTTCCTGAATGGAAAAAGAAATCTCCAGCACCAGATCCAGAATTACCTCATATTTACAATCATGATACGCTAGTATTAATGGCCCGAGATCCCAATTGGCTTTACGCTTACTGGGAAATTACTGCCACCAAACAACAACAATTTGTACAACAATATGGCTCCAGTGCCAATTACCAACCAGTACTCCGGGTCTACGACATATCAAACATTGATAATTTCGACGGTACCAATGCCCATCATTATCAAGATGTGGAGATTAATGACTATGCTAACAATTGGTATTTAAAGGTTGATGGGCCCGCTAGAACCTATTGTGTTGATTATGGCTACAGACTTAAAGATGGTAGGTTTATCACCATTCTGAGATCAAACTTTGTCAGTACACCAAGGGCGTCCATGTCAGACATTATTGATGATGAATGGTTACCCATTGTGGAACTATATCCCGATGTGCCGCGTTATCCAGCAAGCTCAGTGGAGCAAATGTATAAACAATAGAAAAAGAAAGGAGTCTTTCAATGACCAAAGGTTACTTGGCATTGGTACTTCATGCCCATTTGCCATATATCCGACATCCTGAGGATGAATATTTTTTAGAGGAGCGTTGGTTGTATGAGGCCATAACCGAAACCTATATCCCATTAATTGAAGCCTTTGATCGTTTGATATCCGACAATGTACCATTTAAAGTGACATTGTCGGTATCGCCACCACTGGTTTGTATGCTCAACGATCCTTTATTACAACAGCGTTATATTAACCACCTTAATCAATTGCTGGCATTGGCTGAAAAAGAGCTCCACCGTACCCAAGGTACGGTGCAATATAATACCGCCCTAATGTACCGTCAAAGGTTACAGTCGGCATATAATACCTTTTATCATCGCTACCATTGTAATTTGAACAATGCCTTTAGAAAATTGCAAAACTCAGGGCGAATAGAATTAATTACTTGTGGTGCTACCCATGGTTATTTGCCCTTTATGCGTCATGCTGAGTCAATTTATGCCCAAATAGAAAATGCCATCAAAGTGCACCGCAATAACTTTGGCTCTACACCAAAGGGGATCTGGTTACCGGAATGTGCCTATAAACGAGGAGTAGAAAAAATACTAAAGCAGTTTGGTATCAAATTTTTCTTTACCGATAGTCATGCAGTATTATTTGCGTCCCGGCGACCAAGATATAGCATTTATGCCCCGTTGTATTGCACCGACGGAGTGGCCGCCTTTGCCCGAGATGTTGAATCATCAAAACAGGTGTGGAGCGCCAATGAAGGGTATCCAGGAGATGTAGACTACCGTGAGTATTATCGAGATATTGGCTATGATATGGATGATGAATACATCTGGGAGTACGTTCACCCCGATGGCATTAGACATAATACCGGGTTTAAATATTGTCGCATCACCGGTCAAGTGGACCTATCTCAAAAAGAGCCCTATGTGCCTCAATGGGCAGCACAAAAGGTTAAGCTCCATGCTGAAAACTTTATTTTTAATCGTGAACAACAAATCAAGTGTCTGAGCACCCACATGGATCGAAAGCCAATTGTGGTGGCACCATATGATGCTGAGTTGTTTGGACATTGGTGGTATGAAGGACCAGCCTGGTTGGAAACGGTAATTAGAAAAATATATACCGATTCTAATGTTATAGAATTAATTAGCCCCGCAGACTATTTGCAGATTTATCCCCATAATCAAAGGGCAAACCTTTGCGAAACCAGTTGGGGCAAAAGCGGTTACCACGAGGTTTGGCTATGTCCCCAAAATGATTGGATTTATCGGCATCTGCACGCAGCAGCGGGACAAATGGTGGACTTGGCCAATCGCTATGATGCCACAGACGGTCTATATTATAGAGGTTTAAACCAAGCTGCCCGAGAGTTAATGCTGGCCCAGGCCAGTGATTGGGCCTTCATTATGCACACCGGTACCACCGTTGATTATGCTGTCAAAAGAACAAAACAGCACATTAGTAACTTTTTACAGTTATATCAAATGATTAACCATAATAATATTGATGAAGGGTGGCTTGCTAACCTAGAATATTCAAATAATATCTTCCCCGATATGGATTATCGCAGTTTTAGTTCTCACAAAGTGGCCACCGCGGTAATTTAGAAAAGACGGGGCTGTTGCATAGTGTGGGGCAGGTTTCCATGCCTGCCCGCAGCACCACCAAACCTATGTTGCTTGGCGGGTCGGCGTGGAAAGCGACCCCTACCGTAGGTTTTGCAACAGCCCCGTTACTATGTAAAGGAGATAATATGGAAAAAATAGATATTTTGGCCATTGGTGCCCATCCTGACGACATAGAGTTAGGGGTGGGGGGTATTATTGCATCGGCTGTTCGCACTGGCTATAAAGTGGGCATGGTGGATTTAACCAAGGGGGAAAAGGCCAGTGGCGGAACGGCGAAACAAAGAGACCAAGAGGCGATGGCGGCAGCTAAAATACTTAATGTAGCTTGGCGAAAAAATTTAAACATTGCAGATCGTGAAATAGAGGTGACCAGGGATAATATAAATAAACTGGTGCATCTAATTCGCATTGCCAAACCCATTCTAATTTTAGCCCCCTTTTGGCAGGATCGACATCCAGATCATATAAAGGCCAGTCAGTTGGTAAAGGAAGCACAATTTGATGCCGGGTTGTGTAAAGTTAATCCTCAAATAGCGCCACACAAAGTACCAATAACTGGCTATTATTGTTTGAATCAAGGGGTTACTCCATTGGTGGTGATTGATATCAGCTCATTTTATAAAGTTAAGCTGTTGGCCATCAATGCACACCACTCTCAATTTGCCGATCAGTCCCAGGGCATTTTTACACTGATTAATAACCGCGATCGTTATTACGGTAGTTTAATCGGGGTGGAGTACGGCGAAGGGTTACTGTTTAATGAACCACTGGCAGTAAAGGATCTATCGATTTTATGGAATGGAAAAGAATGAAGATTGGGATGCTATGTTATTGGAATTACGGTGGCAGTGCAGTGGTGGCAGCAGAATTGGGTAAACAATTGGCCGATAGAGGCCATCAAGTTCATTTTATTAGTGCAGAAAGGCCCTTTCGGTTGGATGAGTATCACCCTAACACCTTTGTCCATCAAACTGGCGACTTTAGCTATCCGGTATTTTCTTCACCGCCATTCTTTTTATTGCAGGTCAATAAAATTCTCGAGGTAGTGAAGGATCATCAATTAGATTTACTACATGCCCATTATGCTATTCCCCATTGTTTGAGCGCAATTTTTGCCCGCCATATCATGGGTAATAACATACCGATAATCACTACACTACATGGAACAGATATTACTCTAGTTGGTCAGAATAAAGAGTTTTATCAGATTACCAAGTATGGTTTAGAGCATAGCGACATGCTCACGGCAGTATCCAAATGGTTAGCCTTAGAAACCCAACGGGTTTTTAAACTTAAGGATCCGCCCAGCGTCATTTACAATTTTTTAGATTCAAATTACTTTAACCGCCGATCTGATGAAGGATTGCGTCGGAGTTACGCAGCGGATCATGAGAAAATAGTGATTCATATTTCTAATTTTCGTTCCGTTAAAAACGTGCCTGATGTAATTAATATTTTTCACTTAATTAATGAATCACTACCTAGTCAGTTAATATTAGTGGGCGATGGTCCAGATATGACAATGGTAAGGGAAAAGGTGACAGAGTTAAACTTAAATAGCCGGGTGCATTTTTTGGGGCAACAACAGGATGTTGTTCCACTACTTTCAGTTTCAGATTTGCTACTGTTGCCTTCGCGACGGGAAAGTTTTGGTCTAGTGGCTTTAGAAGCTTTGGCCTGCGGTGTCCCGGTGGTGGCCAGTAACGTAGGTGGATTGCCGGAAGTGGTAGCAAATGGCATTACTGGCTTGTTAGCTGATTGTGGCGATCCGAGGGCAATGGCCCAATTATCAATTAAAATCCTATCAGATGATAGTCTGTGGCAAAAAATCAGTTGGGCGGCTAGGCAATCTGCCGAAAATTTTTTTAATGCCGACCGTTGGGTTAATCACTACGAAGAGATATATTATTCTTTGTTAGCAGGAAAAAAGTAGCACCTAGTCGAAATAAATCAATATATCAATTTTAAACAGGTGATTTTATATATGTTACGTAAAAATTCTTTATTATTTTTGTTATGCATGGTGCTTACAGCATTGCTACTGGTAGGTTGTGCAGCAGACCAACCAACCGATGAACAGCAGGTAAAAAAGGCTGACACTAAAGAGCCCAGCGGTGCAACCAAGGATCGAGATGAACCTACAAAAGCGTTAACTGATGAACCCACCCCAGAGGAAAATGAGGCCAAAGAAGGTCAGGAAGAACCAAAGGGGCCAGCCCTTACCGTTAATTTGCCTCCCACAATGAGTACCGACTATGAGATGCTAAAAGTTTCTGGGAACACCGAAGCAGGTTGTACAGTTTTTATTAACGGGCAATCGGTAAGGCTGAAAAGTGATGGTACATTTAGCAGTGAGGTGGCTTTAACTGCCGGTAATAATACCGTAGAAGTGGTGGCAGTGGATGAGAATGGGAACAGCACCCAGGTTAAAAGAACCGTTAATTTTGTGGTTAGCAAACCAGCCCTCAGTGTATTTGCCCCTAGCGAAAGCTCATCCGCAAAGGTTACTGTTAGCGGGCACACCGATCCTGGATGTATTGTGTACTTAAACAACAATAAGGTTAAAACCGATAACAATGGTAGTTTTACCGGCATGGTAGAACTTAAAAAGAAAGGTGAGAACACGGTAAATATTACCGCCGTTAACGATTATGGACTGACCACCACTGTCACCAAATCCATTAACGGGGTGCCACCCAAAATCCAAGTGGCTGCACCAGAGATGACAACCACTGACAGAACAAGTATTTCTGGAGTTTCCGATGCCAACACTTCAATAGTGGTACTGATTGGTAGTGAACAGGTATCGGTGAACAACAACGACGGTACATTTAACATATCCTTAGAGTTGGAACCAGGGTTAAATGATATCACAGTGATGGCCACCAATTTATTTGGTACCACCGAAGTACCCCTGACGATACTTTATGATGATTATGGAAAAGAAGATTAAGCTAAGGATCCCCTCTCAACGGGGATCCTTTTAGTTTGCAAATAATAAGTCAGACAAATGACGGGGATATGTAATCTAGCTGGCAGATAAAAAGAACCTGCTTTGTTAATATAAACATATAAAAGGGTTGATTTATAAGGGATAGTGATTGTTAGCACTAGCCCTTGGCGAGGATTTTCTGAAAGCTGTTACAAATTAATATTATAAGGGGGTATGCCAATATGTTATTGATTAATGTGGAGGAGTTAGTAAAAAAAGAAAGGTTAACTTACCAAGATATGCACAAAGCCTTTGCTGCTTTATATAAACTAGATTATAATCCAGTGGCAGTTAAATTCTTTTTTAACCAGCAAGAATACGACAATCTGGAAGTGGAAAAAGTTCCCGGACCCAAAATGACTTTTTGTCAAGTGGCGCTGGCCTCGCGGATGGAAGATTACATTGTTAAATTTAATGCCGACAAGCTGATGTGTGGTAACGCAAAAATTTCCTTTGGCTTTAACGCACCCACTGATCAAGACGTTGATGATCATGTGAAATTTGTTAATGATTGGGACTTTGCTAAGGAATGTATGCTGGCCAAACCAAGATTGCCAGTGGGTGAATTAAAAGGGATTATGACAGCGCCCCTTTATAAAACGCCGGTTAAGCCTGATGTAATCTTTATGGTCACTGACGTATTCCAAGCTTACCATGTATTAAATGACTACATTGGTGCCACTGGAGTACCAACTGTTGAATCAACCCATACAATCAATTCAGCCGCCTGTGGTGGGGCTGTAAGGTGCTATAGTAAAAACTCAGCCGGTATGTCAACAATGTGCGCCGGTAGCTATACATCCGGCAAGACCGAGCGGGGAGAGGTTAACCTGTTTATACCCGGTGACCACATTGAGCAATTGGCCAGCCATTTATTGCGGAGAACTAACCACTACAAAAATGGGTCCTCATTTTTGGGTGCTGGCGGTCAAGAGTACCCTGGCTTAGACGTATGCAAACAGTGTCCAATGGTTCGTTTTAAGGATTACGCCAAATAATAGAATAAGCAATTAATAAATCAATGATCGAAGGGGCATCCTAATAATAGGAGCCCCTTTTTTGGTGGGGATGGCGTCATAACTTTAAGTTAAGTTCTAATGTCTTTGTGTTTAGCTTGTAGTATAATTAATTGATAGAGTTAGTTGCTTAAGGGTGATAGATACTTTGAAAGAAAACCAATTTGTCCATTTACATTTACATAGTGAGTACAGTTTGCTTGACGGAGCCGCCCGCATTAAACAGGTGGTTAAAACCGCTAAAGAGCTTGGTATGCCAGCTTTGGCCATCACAGATCATGGCGCGATGTTTGGAGTTATCGACTTTTACAAAGAATGTCAGCGAGCTGGTATTAAACCCATTTTAGGCTGTGAGGTTTACGTCGCCCCCAGAACTATGTATGATCGCATACCTAAAGTTGATGATCAATTGTATCACTTAGTGTTGTTGGCGGAAAATGAAGTTGGTTACAGAAACCTAATTAAGTTGGTTTCCGAAGCCTATACCAAGGGCTTTTATTATAAACCCAGGGTGGATAAACAGGCACTGTCCGCCCATGCCAACGGATTGATCGCATTAAGCGGTTGTATAGCCGGGGAAGTGGCTGCCCATGCCATTGCAGGTAAACACCAACGGGCTAGACAAGCGGCAGCGGAATACCGAGATATTTTTGGCGCCGGCAATTTCTTTCTGGAGTTGCAGGATCATGGTTTTCCGGAACAAAAGATTGCCAATAAAGAGTTAATTGCCATCAGTAAAGACCTTGGCTTGCCATTGGTGGTTACCAATGATGTTCACTATACTTTGTCCGAGCACGCCAAGATTCAAGATGTTTTAATGTGCATTCAAACAGGGAAGACCGTTGATCAGCAAGATAGAATGAAATTTAGCTCTACCCAACTGTATTTAAAAAGCGGACAGCAAATGGCTGCAGCATTTCCCGGTCATCCCGAAGCATTATTGAACACCATCAAAATTGCCGAGCGTTGCCAGGTACAGTTGGATTTCAGTCAGATGCATTTACCCCACTATGCCGTTCCTGAAGGTCACAGCACTGAAAGTTATCTGGAATATTTATGTTGCCAGGGTGCCGAAAAATTATATGGTCAATTAACAGCGGACGTTAAAAATCGATTGGAACATGAGTTGAACATCATTAAACAAATGGGTTTCGCTGCTTATTTTCTAATTGTTTGGGATTTCGTAAATTATGCTAAATCTAAACATATTCCTGTGGGACCCGGCAGAGGAAGTGCCGCTGGCAGTATTGTGGCCTATAGTCTTGGTATTACCAATATAGATCCCCTGAAATACGGACTTTTGTTTGAGCGCTTTTTAAATCCAGAACGTTTATCAATGCCGGACATAGATATTGATATCTGCCAAGAACGTCGCGGAGAAGTAATCGATTATGTAGTTAAAAAATATGGAGCCGAACGGGTGGCACAAATTATCACCTTTGGTACCATGGCAGCCCGGGCAGCAATACGTGATGTGGGCAGAGCATTAAACATGCCCTATTCCTATGTAGATAAAATAGCTAAAATGATTCCTCCAGAACTGAATGTGACGATAGAGAAAGCCCTTAGCCAATCCACTGCATTGCGGGAACTCTACCAAACCGATGAAGAGGCCCGCAGACTGATTGACACTGCCAGCGTTTTAGAAGGCATGCCTCGACATGCTTCCACCCATGCGGCAGGGGTTGTGATTTCCAAAGAGCCGTTGACCAATTACTTGCCGCTATATCGCACCTCTGATGGTGTGGTTACCACCCAATTCCCGATGGTAACGGTGGAGGAGTTGGGATTGTTAAAAATGGATTTGCTGGGGTTGCGCAATCTAACGGTAATTCAGGAAACCATTGATCTTTTGGCATTAAATAACATTGCGGTGGATATCAATCACATACCAATGGACGACCAAAAAACATATCAAATGTTGGCCAAAGGTAATAGTGCCGGTGTGTTCCAGTTGGAGTCCAGCGGCATGCGGACGATATTGAAGGAGCTAAAGCCCACTGTTTTTGAAGACCTAGTGGCGCTGGTGGCTTTATACCGTCCCGGTCCTTTGGGCAGTGGGATGGTGGACAGTTTTATTAAAAACAAGCATGGGTTGAGCCAAGTTGATTATCTCCATCCAGATTTGGAACCGGTGCTAAAGGAAACCTATGGTGTGATTCTTTATCAAGAACAGGTGATGAAAATTGCACAAATAATGGCTGGGTACACTTTGGGACAGGCGGATTCCTTGCGCAAGGCCATGGGCAAAAAGATACCTGCTATTATGCAAATGCATCGGGAGTGGTTTATAAATGGTACTTCGGTAGATGATCAAGGCCAAAGGTTAGCTCATCCCATTCCGGGTGCAGTTACTAGAGGTTATGATCGCCATTTAGCAGAAAAAATATTTGACCTCATGGAGTTTTTTGCCGGTTATGGTTTTAATAAAAGCCATTCAGCTGCCTATGCTTTGGTGGCCTATCAAACCGCCTACCTAAAGGCTCACTATCCCGCTTATTATATGTCTGCACTTTTGACATCGGTGCGGGACAATACCGCAAAAGTAGTGGCGTACATTGATGAATGCAGACGGATGAACATTAAAGTTTTACCGCCGGATGTAAATGAAAGTCAAGAGAACTTTGCGGTGGTTGCCAACAGCATTCGCTTTGGTTTAGCCGCAGTGAAAAATGTTGGCACCGGGGCAGTTAAAGAAATAATTAATAAACGTAAGCAACAAGGAAATTATAAGAGTTATAGTGACTTTTGCCGACGCATAGACTGCCGAACGGTAAACAAAAGGGTTTTAGAAAGCCTTATAAAATCTGGGTGTTTCGACACCCTTAATCATTATAGAGCGCAACTGTTGGCAGTGTTAGAAAAGGGTTTAGAGTTGGCTCAGCAGTCGCAGCGGGAACGGGACAGTGGTCAAATATCTTTATTGGACCTGTGGGGACAAGAGGACACCAACAACATTCAGGAAATTGAGTTACCGGATATCCCTGAGTACTCCCTTGCTGATATGCTGGCGCTGGAAAAAGAGGCCTTGGGTTTATATATTAGCGGTCATCCATTGGAAGAATATCAACATGTATTTTCCCAAATTACCACTCACAAATTAATTGAGCTGGCTGAACTGGAAGGAAGTGAAAGGGTACAGGTTGGTGGCGTGATTATTAATGCTAAAACCATTAATACTAAAAAAGGTGATCAAATGGCCTTTGCTACTTTAGAAGATATCACCGCCACCTGTGAATTGGTGATTTTTCCATCCATTTATCGCAAGTACGGCCGATTTTTCACCACCGAAAGCCCGCTTTTAGTGGTGGGGCGCACTGATAGTTCTGAGGATGAAATAAAAATTATAGTGGAAGAACTAATTCCATTAACCAATATAGAACGGGCGTTGTATTTACGTTTAGCACCAAATAGTGACCAAGAAACATTGATAATCAACCTATTACGGGCCCACCCCGGTGAGCAACGGGTTTTTATTTATTACAATAACCAGGAATTAAAACCATTGCCTGCAGAATACTATACAAAGGTACCTGGCCCGGTGGTAACCCATTTAAAGCAGTTATTGGGTGAAAGTAATGTGGTTGTTAAATGGAAACCATTGAGCAAACAGAGAAGAACTGAAAAAAATTTTAGCAATGAACCCGTTGCTAAATTAAAACACCCACCAAAGGGTTTTCGCTCATTACTGGATTTTTAAAGACTGACAACGGGAAAAATACTGGGTATACAAACCAATATACTTGTAACAAGATATATAATATGTTACTATGGAATTGCTAAATAAAGGAAAAAGGATGGTTATATATGAGTGACTTAAACGAAATTACTGGAGAATATATAGTTATTAAGGCATTGGAGAATGGGGTCACCATTATTGGTTTAACCCGTGGCCGAGATACCAAGTTTCACCATACAGAAAAATTGGACAAGGGTGAAGTGATGATTGCTCAGTTTACCCAACACACATCTGCAATTAAGATCCGCGGTCGGGCTGAAATTATGACTAAACATGGCACGATAAACACTCAGGAATAATTGTTGTGATAATAATTAAAGACTTTTGCTAGAAAAAAAGGATTGTTAGATGCTATGTAGAAAAGTAGATTGACGTTTGAACAAAATAGGGGGGCGTCAATGTGTGGACAGTGGTATATATTGCGCAGAATAAAGCTGAGGCAGAACAGTTAAAAATGAAACTTACAACCGAAGGATTACTAGTTAAGGTTAAACCCTTAGGAGGCAACAAAGATGCCGATGCAAACTCTTATGAAATTTTAGTGCCGGCTTCTGAAGTTGACGAAGCGATGGAAATAATTAATATGTTTTAGTGCCTTTTATTTAAAGGAGAGTGTAACAGTTTGGTTTTAGAATTTTTCCGTAAACAAAAGTATGTTACGGTAAAACCTAAGTCGGAAAAACGAGAAATTCCAGAAGGACTTTGGGTAAAATGTAATCGCTGTAATGAAATACTTTATACAAAAGAATTGGATAAAAATTTTAAAGTTTGTTCTAAATGTAATTATCACTTCCGGGTCAGTGCCCAAGACAGAATAAGCATGACTTTGGATGAAGGAAGTTTTAAGGAACATGACGCTGATTTGGTGTCCGGCAATCCGTTGAATTTTCCTAACTATGAAGAAAAATTACTGAAAGCTCAAGAAGCCACCGGCCTTAATGAAGGGGTGCTTACAGGGGAAGGAACGATCAATGGCTATCCAGTGGTAGTGGTGGTGATGGACCCAAGCTTTATCATGGGTAGTATGGGTTCGGTGGTGGGTGAAAAAATCACCAGGGCCATTGAAGCTGCTGAACAAAAAAGATACCCATTAATCACCTTTGCCACCTCCGGTGGAGCCAGAATGCAGGAGGGAATTTTATCCCTAATGCAGATGGCCAAGACGTCGGCGGCGCTAACCAAACTTGGTGAAGCAGGGGTTTTATATGTTTCTGTGCTGACTGATCCCACAACTGGTGGGGTGACCGCAAGTTTTGCTTCATTGGGGGATATTATCATTGCTGAACCAGGAGCATTAATTGGTTTTACAGGGCCAAGGGTTATCGAACAAACCATTAAGCAAAAACTGCCGGAAGGTTTCCAAAGGGCAGAATTTATGCGGCAGCATGGCTTTGTGGATCTAATTGTTCCCCGAAACAAAATGAAAGAGATGCTGGCAAACATTCTTGCCCTGCATGCAGAGGAGGAATAAGGATTATGGCCAGCCTGTTGGAATTTGAAAAGCCAATTATTGAACTGGAAACTAAAATTGAAGAACTCAAAACCTTTGCTGAGGAAAAAGATATTGATCTTGGCAGTGAGATCAACAAGTTAGAGACCAGGGCAGAAGAACTTAAAAAGTCGATATACAGCAACTTAACGCCGTGGCAAAGGGTACAAATAGCCCGCCATCCAGAACGTCCCAATACCTTGGACTATATTAAGTACATGATTACTGATTTTATTGAACTGCATGGTGATCGTCTGTATGGTGATGATCCTGCAATGATCGGTGGTATTGGCCGCTTTGATGGTCAATCGGTCACAGTTATCGGTCACGTTAAAGGAAAAGATACTAAACAAAATGTAGCCCGTAATTTTGGGATGGCCCATCCCGAAGGGTACCGCAAAGCTCTGCGGTTAATGAAACAAGCAGAGAAATTTAAGCGCCCGGTGTTATGTTTTGTAGATACACCCGGTGCCTACTGTGGCATGGGAGCTGAAGAGCGAGGCCAAGGCGAGGCCATTGCCAGAGCTTTAATGGAAATGTCTGCCCTTAAGGTACCACTAATTTCGGTGGTCATTGGTGAAGGCGGCAGTGGTGGGGCTTTGGCCATCAGTGTATCTGACAGGATAATGATGCAAGAGCACGCTGTGTTTTCGGTAAGCACCCCTGAAGCTTGTGCCAGCATATTGTGGAAGGATGGTACCAAAGCCAATGAAGCAGCTGCGGCATTGAAGATCACTGCCCAGGATTTGTTGGCATTAAAGGTAATTGACGATGTTATTGTTGAACCGTTGGGTGGAGCCCATCGAGAACCTGAAAATGCCGCCAAACTAATTAAAGAAACAATTAAAAATAATTTAAATGAATTGCGGCAATATCCATTAGAAGCATTGCTACAGAAAAGATATCAAAAGTTTAGAACCATTGGACAACTGGGTTAGTGTTAACAAAGCTTGGCTTGCGCCAAGTTCCTTGGCGCATGATAGTGGCAAAAAGGGCTCTTAGGAGCCCTTTTTTTAGAATTCACAAAAAGAAATTAAAAATTTATTAACCGTGACTGGTAATCTTGGTATAGACTGTGATAAAAGAAACAATTGGGAGGGTTAAAATATGCAGAGAATAGCTGTGATGACCAGTGGTGGTGATGCGCCTGGGATGAATGCTGCCGTCCGTGCAGTGGTAAGAAAGGCGATTTTTCATGGCATGGAGATCATTGGCATTAATCGTGGCTATAATGGCTTTATTGAGGGCGATATGTGGCCAATGAATTTGGGTTCTGTGGCTGACATCATCCATCGGGGTGGAACAATATTACATACTGCTCGTTCAGAGGAATTTACTACCCCCGAGGGTAGGGCAAAGGCCTATGAAAATGTAGAGCGTTTTGGTATTCAAGGTCTGGTGGTTATTGGCGGAGACGGTTCATTTAAAGGGGCCAAAAAATTTTACGACGAATATCAATTGCCCATGGTAGGTATACCCGGTACCATTGATAATGACATTTCCGGTACTGATTATACCATTGGTTTTGATACAGCGGTAAACAATGTGGTGGATGCCATTAACAAAATTAGAGATACAGCAACATCCCATGAACGCACCTTTGTGGTGGAAGTTATGGGGCGCCATGCGGGATATATTGCTTTGCAAGCAGGTTTGGCCGGTGGTGCAGAGACCATTATTATTCCGGAAGTACCCCACAGCATTGATGAAATTTGTAATAAGTTATTGCGTGGTGTTAAAAGAGGCAAACTACATAGTGTGATTGTTGTTGCCGAGGGGGCCGTTAGCGGTCTAGAAGTGGGGCAAAAAATTAAGGACATCACTGGTTTTGATACCAAGGTTACCATCCTTGGCCATTTGCAACGGGGTGGTATACCCACTGCCCATGATCGAGTAATTGCTTCCCGAATGGGTTCCAAGGCTGTGGAAACATTAATGTCTGGAGAAACCAACAAAGTGGTGGGCATTCGGGCCGGTGAAGTGGTGGCCTATGATTTGGAAGATGTTTTTAACCAGAAAAAAACCATTGAAAAGGAATTGCTTGATCTAGCTAACGTGCTTTCTATATAAATGTATTGGAGGGAGTTAATTTGAGACGTACAAAAATTGTTTGCACCATTGGTCCAGCCAGTGAAAATATAGATACCCTAAAAAAAATGATGTTGGCCGGAATGAACGTTGCGAGAATGAATTTCTCCCACGGCAACCATCAAGATCATGGCCGCAGAATAGAACTTGTTAGAAAGGCCGCCAGAGAGGTAAACAAAAATATTGCCATTATGCTGGATACAAAGGGACCAGAAATTAGGTTGGGTGTCTTTAAGGAAGAACCTATTTTTTTACGGGCCGGTGATGAGTTTACACTAACCACCGAGGAAATCAAAGGAGATAACCATAAAGTATCGGTAACTTATAAGGAGTTGCCTCAAGATGTTGGTGTGGGTGATAAAATATTAGTTGCTGATGGTCTAATAGAATTAGAAGTATTGGAGAAAAGTGCCACCGCAGTTCATTGCCAAGTGATTAACGGTGGTGAGTTAAAGAGCCGTAAAGGAGTAAATTTACCTGGAATAACAGTGAATTTACCCGCCCTTACCGATAAGGACATTTCAGACATTCTGTTTGGTGTCGAACAACAGGTGGATTTTATCGCTGCCTCATTTATCCGCAAAGCCGCGGATGTTTTAGCCATCAGAGATATATTGGAGCAGTATAATGCCGATATACATATTATTTCTAAAATTGAAAGTCGTGAGGCTGTAAATAATATTGACGGTATTTTAAAGGTTTCAGATGGTATTATGGTGGCCCGTGGTGACTTAGGGGTAGAAATACCAGCCGAAGATGTGCCAATGATACAAAAAATGCTGATAAAAAAATGCAATAGAGTGGGTAAACCAGTGGTCACTGCAACCCAAATGTTAGAGTCCATGACACATAATCCCAGACCCACCAGAGCAGAGGCATCCGACGTTGCCAATGCCATTTTAGATGGTACCGACGCCATTATGCTGTCTGGTGAAAGTGCCGCTGGTAAGTATCCCATTGAAGCAGTGCAAACTATGAACCGCATTGCCCTAAGGGTTGAATCATCTTTTCCCTATGCTGATTATTTAAAACGATACGGCGACTATCAAGCCAGTACAATAACCGATGGTATAAGTAGTGCGGTGTGCACGGTATCATCTGATTTGGAGGCATCGGCAATTCTTACCGCCACCGCCTCGGGTTACACTGCCAAAATGATCTCTAAATATCGTCCTAAATCACCCATTATTGCTGTTACCCCTAATCAAAAGGTATTGCGGAAGATGGCTTTGGTATGGGGGGTGGAATCGTTATTAATTAATGACATAACGGGTACCGATGAAATGATATCGGCTACGGTAGAAGTGGCCCAGGGGGCAGGTTTTATCAAAGCTGGTGATTTGGTGATTATTACCGCCGGTGTACCGGTGGGGATACATGGAACCACCAACCTGTTAAAGGTACACACCGTTGGTCGTATTCTGGCCAAAGGTACCGGCATTGGTCAAAAAGCAGTAACGGGCAAAGTGAAGATTTGTCGCGACATCCAAGATGCCCAACAAAAAATAACTGATGGTGATGTGATGGTGGCCATTGGCACCGATAGAGATTTTGTGCCTTATATGGAAAAATGTGCGGCAGTAATTACCGAAGAGGCTGGCATCACTTCCCATGCCGCCATTGTTGGTATCAATATCGGCATTCCGGTTATAGTTGGCGTAGAAAATGCTACCCGAATAATTCCAGACCAGGAAGTGATTACTGTGGATGGTCAACGGGGGTTAATATACAGCGGTTCCGCCAGAGTATTATAATGCTGAATTAACAAAAACTTAACATTAAATTGACATTGAGTTAACATGTCCGAAGTATAATGTATACCATTGGCGGCGGGGATAAGAACTGCGTGGAAGCGGTTCCGATCCTTGCCATATGTACATAATAAATCCCGCCAGGATTACTGGTGGGATTTTTCCGTTTATTTTGCCTTATTTTTATTGCAGTTGAAACATAGGGATATACTAAGCCCGAGGAGGAATAGGATGGAGCAATTTATTGATACTATCCTACAGTACCTAATTAAATTGGGAACTTTAGGGTTATTGATAGGGATTTTTATCGATGGTTTAGGGGTGCCATTTCCCGGGGGCTTTATGATTATTATATCTGGTATTTTAATCCAGCGGGGGGACATATCATTTTTTGAAGTTTTGTTAGTGGTGTTTGTTGGGCATTTATCTGGCAGTAGTGCTGCTTATTTTATTGGCCAGCGAGTGGGATTGTCTTTTGTTGAAAGGTTTGGTCGTTATTTAAGAATTACTGGGCAACGATTAGCTAAGGGACAGCATTGGCTGGAGCAATCCGCCGCTGCTTTTATTATTTTAGGCCGATTTATTCCCACCATTGGTAATGTCACTCCCTACTTGGCTGGGGTTGGTAAAATAAAATACCTTTGGTTTTTTATTTATAGTTGTACTTTTGTAACATTGTGGACTGCCCTAAATATTAGCATTGGTTATATATTTGGCCATAGTTGGCAGCAAGCCAGTGCGGTAATCAGTTCCAAATTATGGCTGGTGGGTGTTTTTCTACTGTTGCTGTTTGTTGCTTATAAATACTACAATAATAAAAACAAAGAACGTAATGGGGTGTAAAATTTGCCTACGATAGTTTGTTTAGGAGATAGTATCACTGCCGGTTATCCCTATGCTAAAGATAAGTCTTGGGTGCACCTTTGTCAGCAAAAATTAAATCTAGATTTAATCAATGCCGGTGTCAGTAATGATACCGTGGCAGATATGTTGGCCAGATATGACATTGATGTGGCACCTCACCATCCCGATGCAGTGATTATTTTGGCGGGCACAAATGATGCTTGGCAGGGGATTGCATTTAATACCACCCAAAATAATTACCTAAATTTATTAAAAAAGGTAATGGATACACCGGCGGTTGCTATTTTAGGCCTACCGGCGCCAATCATCAAAGAAAAAGTCCATGACTATTACCAATTGCCAAATGTGGAGGCCTTTAATTTGCGATTAAATGAAATTAGAAGTTGGATTAAACTACATGCCAAGGACAATGGATTGAATTTATTTGATTTTTATCAACCCCTGTGTCAGTCGGGAACAGATCAGGGTAATGCAGAGCTATATTACCATGATGGCGGTCACCCAAACATTAGAGGATATCAGATTTTAGCTCAAAATATCGAGAAACCGTTGCTTAAACTGGCACATAATTTACAGCGATTGTAAAATTTGCAAAAATAAAGTACAATATACAAAAATAGCTTCCAAGTTTTTTATTTTTCTTGGAGGCTATTACTTTTTAAGGACAAAAGAATTAAATTCTATAACCCCCTAATTTAGGTACTTCATCACGTAAATCAATACTAAAGACACAATAATTTATACATTGTGATAAGGGGGGATGGGAGACATAAGGAGTGTAATTATTTGCTTACGCTGGAACAAGTAATAGAAGAAAAACTGCCTAGTGCCCAAAATGGTGATGCCAACGCTAGAGAACAAGTTCTTAGTGCTGGTAAACCATTTGTGCTGCGTGTTGTAAGTACATTTTGCCAGCGAAATATGGTATGGGGTAGAGATGATGAACTATCCATTGGTTTAATAGCTTTGGACGAAGCAATCAATCGCTATGCTCCAGAAAAACAGATACCGTTTTTGGCCTATGCCCGAATGGTAATTAAAAGTCGTCTCAAGGACTTTTTTCGTAAAGAATCTAAGCATACAACGGTGCCGTTAGAGGAATCAATCACCGCAGACGGTATAGAGTATCCTCATACCAGTGCAGAAACTAACCAGGCTTGGGAAAATTACATAAACGAAACCGCGGCAAGAGAAAGGCAGGAAGAAGTGCTGGAATTTGGCAGACTGCTTGCAGAATATGGCTTAACCTATGCAGAATTGGTAGATGCCTCTCCCAAACACCGAGATTCAAGACAAAGCCTAGTTGCAGTAGCTTGGAAGTTAGCAAATGATAACCAATTAATTAACCAGCTACTAACCAAGAAACGTCTGCCCATAGCAGAACTAACTTTAACTACAGGGGTAAAAAGAAAAACTTTAGAACGTGGAAGAAGGTACATTGTTTCATTGGCACTTTTAATTTATTACCGAGATAGGTTTATTTATATTTATTCATATCTCAAGTTAACCAATTGGGGAAAGGGGGGTGTCCAGTAATGGCTATGGTTAAAGGCATGTTGATGCAAAGCAAAGGTAAGCAGGGTATTGTAATGACATCGACAGGGGAATTTGTTAAAGTAATTTTGCCCAATGGACATGTACGCCTGGGAGAAGAGATAGAAGCGGTAAGGTACAGACAAAAAACATCTTTTAAATATATAGTTGTCGCAGCAGCTTTGTTTTTAATGGTGCTATTGATACCGGGCTACCAACATTTTTATCCCAAAGAGGCCATGGCTTATGTGGCATTGGACATCAACCCCAGTATTGAATTGGCGGTGAATAAAGAGCTCAAGATATCGGCGGTTGAAGGATTAAACAGCGATGGCAAAAAAATAGCCGCTGAAGTGGATGTAATTGGGATGCAGCTATATCAGGCGCTGCCACTGTTGGTAGAGCAAGCGATTACAGATGGTTATTTGGAGCCGGGGCGTGAAAATGTGGTATTGTCCACCGTAACTGTTAATGAAGATAAAGAAACAATAAAAATTGAAGAGCACAAAATCCAACAAGCCATTAACAAACCGATTCAGAATAACCAAATGGCAGCCAAGGTAGTGGTTGAACAGTCTGCAACTGCCGACCGCGAACAAGCAAAAAAAGCAGGCTTATCCACCGGTAAGTACTTGTTGTATAAAGAAGCCCAAAAAAGTGGTCTTAATCTAACTATGGAGGAAATCCGCAATCAAGGCATTTACCAACTGGAGCAGCAGAAACAGGTTAAGATAGAGCAACTTTTACTAAAGCAACGGTCAGATAAAAATTGGGAGAAACAGTTGCCGCCTGGGCAAGGCAAAAAATTGCAGCGGCTATTGGATAAGGCTACCCAGCAAGGGCAAACAATTACACCGGAACAAAGGGAGAAACTAGTTGAAGGTCTGCAACCTGTGCTAACTGAACCAGGCAAAGATCAGCAGCGGTTAAATAAAACCAACAGCTGGAAGAAAAAATCAGATGAAAGGGTTACTAGAGATATTCAAACTGAACGCAAAAGAATTGAAAAAATCAAAGAAAAGAAAGCAAATCATAATGCTATGCAGAAACGGCAACCTGGATTAGAGAAAAAACAATTTCTGCGTGATACAGCAAAGGGTTTACCACCAGGGATTGAAAAGAAATTGCAACAAAAACAACCGGACCATTCCCGAGTGGAAAAGTCAGATAACGACAACAAGCAAAAGCAAAGGTTGAAAAATAATGATGATTAAATGGGGGGAGTAAAATGCGTAACAAATTATCATTGGCCGTTGCATTGGCCTGCCTAATGACATTTTTGGTTACAGGTGTTGCTATGGCTGATCAACCTCAGTGGGTAAAAGAAAAGAATATGGCCAAGGATCTATATAAGCACCAAGAAAAGATGGTTAAAGAAATGTATAAGCATCAAGAAAAAATGGTCAAACAAATACAAAAAAATTATACCAAGTTTAAAGACATACAAATGGGTTATCCAGCCTACAATGAAATATATCGGATGGTAGAATGTGGTATTATTAATGGCTACCAAGATGGCAACTTTAAACCCAATGTATATGTAACCAGAGAGCAATTTGCCAAGATATTTGTTTTATCCATGGGAGTAGAATTAGTAGATGATCAATCCCAAAGCTTTGTGGACGTTAAAGCTGACAATATGTTTTATAACTACATCGAAACTGTGAAACCATATTTAACTGGTTACAGCAAAGATGGTAAAATCTATTTTTATCCCAAGGAGCAAGTGGTCCGTGAAGATGTAGCGGTGGCTATTGTAAGGGCAAAGGGTTTAGATTTGCTAAGCGATAGTAAAGTAGAAGCTATATTGGACAAATATCAGGATGAAGGAAAAATTTCTGCTAATTTGCGTGCCTATGTAGCGACAGCTATTGACGAGGGTATATTGGGTGGCCGTCAGGACAATAAGGGTGATTGGTATTTAGACCCTCAAAAACCACTAAAACGGGTAGAGGCCGTGCTGATGCTTTATCGGGCATGCAATGGGTTTGTTGGAGATGAACAAGAAAAAGCCGAGAAGATTATTATTGAAGAGAATGATGTTGATGAATTGGCTATAAGATATGTTCGCCCTGCAGATGGTGCGAAAAATGTTGAAGTGGATATTGATGAATTGACAATAAAATTTAACATAGATATTCAGCCGGTGGATGATTTAGATGATGTGTTAGCAGGGATAACCATCACTAATCTCACCGAAGATGAGGACGTTGATATCGATAGTGTAGAAATAGACGGTAATAAATTAATTATTGAACTTGAAGACCAGTTGGATTACCGTTGCAAATATAGGGTTGAAATTGCTAAAAATATAATTGAAGATGAAAAGGGAAATAACTTTGGTAAGTATAGCTGGAGTTTTAGCACATTAGCAGAAGATGACGAATAAATAACAACTTATTGGAAATATTAATAACGAAAGGTTTGTAATTGCTGAGCCCAGACTGCCACAAGGTATTCATTAATGCTGGGTGTGTGGTCGGCCAAAGGTCGATGCGGGTCTAGTTTGGCTCAACATTGGCCGGCGGGAAGATCGCTATAGGTGCCGGTAGGTTCCGGTCTAAATGATTATTTTGGGATCACAAGGTATGTATGGCGGTCGAGCTAAGACTATTATGGGTGCTGAGCAGTGAGGCAGGTGCCGAGCTCCGTAGAGGTCTAAAGCGGTTGTTAGAATGTCCGAGGCTTCCTAAGTATCTGTAATGGTCGAGCAAAGGTCATCATATGTTTTGTAATGGTCTGCTGTGATCGAAAGGTTGTTTTGGGCTGTGCAGAGATGTATGATGGCTGTAGCGAAGGTGATTACAGACCTTACTGTCAAGGCTCTCCTATAATGTGGAGAGCCTTGATCCATTGTAAACAGCATTTGACGAAAAAATTTAAAATAACGGTTGACTTAAGTCGACAAAGATGCTAAACTTAATCTTGTCGCTGAGGGGCGACAGCAACAACTGGAAACAAACAGATCCTTGAAAACTAAACAGTAAGAGATGGATGTTGTAGAGGCTCAATTCATTGAGCCTAAATAAAGCAACACATGCAAAACGTTGATAATAATGAGCTAAATCAGCTTATTCATAAAGAAATTTTATGGAGAGTTTGATCCTGGCTCAGGACGAACGCTGGCGGCATGCCTAACACATGCAAGTCGAACGGGGTTTAATTGAAAGTTTACTTTTAATTAAACCTAGTGGCGGACGGGTGAGTAACGCGTGGATAATCTGCCTATTAGCCTGGGATAACTCCGGGAAACCGGAGCTAATACCGGATAACATTTTTCTCTGCATGGAGAGAAATTAAAAGGTTTTCCGCTAATAGATGAATCCGCGTCCCATTAGCTAGTTGGTGGGGTAAAGGCCTACCAAGGCGACGATGGGTAGCCGGCCTGAGAGGGTGAACGGCCACACTGGGACTGAGACACGGCCCAGACTCCTACGGGAGGCAGCAGTGGGGAATATTCCGCAATGGGGGAAACCCTGACGGAGCAATGCCGCGTGAGGGAAGAAGGCCTTCGGGTTGTAAACCTTTGTTTTATGGGAAGATAATGACGGTACCATAAGAGTAAGCCCCGGCTAACTACGTGCCAGCAGCCGCGGTAATACGTAGGGGGCGAGCGTTGTCCGGAATTACTGGGCGTAAAGGGCGTGTAGGCGGTTTTTTAAGTTAGGAGTGAAAACCCAGGGCTTAACCCTGGGATAGCTTCTAAAACTGGGAGACTTGAGTGCAGGAGAGGAAAGTAGTATTCCTGGTGTAGCGGTGAAATGCGTAGATATCAGGAGGAATACTCGTGGCGAAGGCGGCTTTCTGGCCTGTAACT